>JAUXRT010000566.1 GCA_030681635.1 Reyranella sp. | reverse complement strand
CGTGCCCGTGGTGGACCGGTTGAGTTGACTGGCCAGCGCCCCAATCTGCGCACCGTTCGGCCCCGTAGTGCCCGCAAGGTTGTTCGCGAATTCAAACACCACCCGATTGGCGGTCCGTTGCGCGCCGAGCGTCAGCTCGTTGCTGGCATTGAAGGTGATGGGCGCCGAGATGGTGACCGTGGTGTCGTCCACCACGTTCAACTCTCCGCTGCCACCCTGCCGCCCACCCACGTTCGATGATCGTTGGGTGATCGTGTCGTAGTCTGAGCGGCCAACCGTTATCGACGTTCGAAATATGTCGCTCCAGTCTCGGTTCCAGCGCACGCTCAGTCCCGTGTTGCGGTATTCGCGGACGTCGGTAATCTGGAAGTCTCCTGAGAACGACAGGCCACGGGCGGCAATCTGCTCGAGGAACTGGGTTGGTAGTTGAAGTTCTCGAGAGTTATCGACTTCGTCGTGTCCGATATAGGTGCTGAGGCTGAATTGATCGCGAGTCGTGGGTTGCCATTCGAACCGTCCGTTCGAATCGTCAAACCCGGAGATCGGCTGCGAATTGAAGATCGTCGCGAATCGGCCGCCGCGGCCGGGGCCTGGCCCCGGCCCGGCGTCGGTCGACACCAGCCCGAGGATGCGATCGTAGAGCGGCGATTGGAATGACCGCCGGTGCGCGACCATCGCCGAGGCCTTGGAACCGAGCGGAAGCTGGAAGACGCCGTCCACGCTCAAGGCGCTGGCGCCCACCATGCCCTGCAGCTGCTGTGGTCGAGACTTGGCGCGGATCTCGGTCAAGCTCGCCAGGCGGCCGCCATAGCGGGCTTCATACGCGCCTTTACTGAGGTCGACCGAGTCGATCGCGTCCATGTTGAAGGCACTGAAGTAGCCAAAGAGATGATCGACGCTGTAGACGGTGAAGCCGTCGAGATCGACCAGGTTCTGGTCGGGCGTGCCGCCTCTCACAAACAGGCCCGAGGATGTTTCGTTGCTGCTGACGCCGGGTAGCCATTGAAGCGCGCGAAAGATGTCGCTCGAGCCCAAGCTGGGCAGCGCCGTCACCTGTTCGGGCTCGAGCGTGACTTTGCCGGCTTCGACCGATGCGCTCAGCATGGGCAGGTCGGCCACCACCGTCACATCCGACGAGACCACGGGCATCCCGTTCGCGTCGTACACCACCGTGTCGGTCCCGCCGCCGACGCTGGGCGAACGGGCCGGCGTTCCTGCGGCGGCCGGGCGGGTCAGATCCCGCGGCACCACTGTCGGCGGAGTCGGGTTCGACGGGGTCCCGGCCAATTGGATCTCGACGCGCTCCACCCAGAGGGTCACCAGCGTGTAGGTCCGGCCGAGGAGTCGCTGGTCGAGGTAGGCATTGACCGTGATGCGAATGCCCGGCCGAACACCGGCGAACGCGAATCGACCGCTCGCATCGGTCGTGGTTTCAAGCTTCAACTCGGGGACCGCGATCGCAATCGCGGCAGCGGGCGTGCCGTCGGCCCATTGCACGACGCCCTCAATGCGGCTCTGCGCCGACGCCGTGGCGGCAATCAGCAACAACGATGCGCTCGAGAACGCGGTCGACCACAACACAGTCCCAGCATCATGACCGAGCGCGCGTGTCAGAGCGTCGCTCGAAACCTTTCTTAACGTTTCCTTACAGTGTGACATGCATAAACTGACGAGTGTCTTCCTTCGACCCCGCGCGATTCCGGCGCGCCGCTGTTCTTGTCCTACTGCTGTTCGCGGTCGTGACGGGCTATGGTTGTGGTGAAACGCCGACCTCTCCCACCACGGTCGAGACAACCACGACGACCGCCACCACGGACACCACTCCGGTCCTCACCGAAGACTGGATGGACACGTTGGCGGTGGGCGGTGAGCGCTTCTACTCGTTTACGGTGACGCAGACCGGCACGGTGAACGTCTCCCTCACGAGTGTCTCGGGGCCGTTTGTTCCTGCGACGGTCACTGTGGGACTGGGACTCGGCACGCCAGTGGCGGAGACGTGCGCCACGACGCTGAATATCTCGACACCGGCCGGAACCGGCCCACACTTGAGTGGAACTTACAGTCCGGGCGTGTACTGCGTAAAAGTCTGGGATGTCGGGAATCTCTTCTCGCCGGCCCGGTTCTCAATCACGGTCGCCTATCCATGATGGCCAGAGGCATTGCCGGCGTGGTGCTGATGCTGGTCGGCCCCGCGTGCTCAGGCGACATTGAGACGCCGACGTCGGCAACCGCGACTGCAACCGGACCGGCCACGGTGCTGTTCTCGGGCACGTTGCAGCCGCGGACGAGCCGTTTCTACTCGTACACCTTCGCCACGGCCGGCTCGGTGTCGGCAATGCTCGCCAGCGTCGAGAGAAATGGCGTGCCCGTGGCCGAGGTGCTTGAGATCGGCCTCGGTTCGCCGGCCGGTACGGGCTGTGCTGTGACGATGTCGGCCCACGCGTCAGCCTCGTTGGTGCCACAGCTACGCCACGAAGCGGCGGCCGGGACCTACTGCGTGAGGGTCGCCGACACCGAGGGATTGTCTGCGCCGATGGCGTTCACGATTCGCGTGAGCCATCCATGAGAATGAGGATCGCCACGATCTGTGGGCTGGCCTTGATCGCCGCTGCTTGCAGGGAGTCGATGATCACGTCGCCGTCCGAAACGTCGATTGATGTCAACTCGTTCTCGAGTGTGATCAATCCTGGTAGCGCAGCGAGCAGAGACTTCACCTTGACGTCGGGCGGCACGGTGTCGGTGACGTTGACGACCACGAGTCCCCCCGGCACTGCGTTGGGTCTGGGCGTCGGCATTCCGCGTTCAAGCGGATCCTGCGCGGTCAGCGCGGCGGTCCAAGCAATCGCCGGTAGCGTCGCCCAGATCTCGGTGACCGCCGAAGCCGCCACCTATTGCGCGAAGGTCTATGATCCTGGAACGGTCACCGAGCCCACCGCATTCACCATTGTGATTTCCCGGCCGTAACCGCCGCACCCGCGACGATCGGCACCCGCGTTAACGCTACGGGAAGATCCCGAGCTCCGCGTAGCTGCGTGCCACCTTGTGGATGGCGTTGACGAACGCGGCGATGCGGAGATCGGGAATGCCCTTGTGATCCCGCTCGGTCTTCAGCAGGTCATGAAACGAGGTGATCATGGTTTCCTCGAGCCCTGAGTTCACCAGGTCCTGCTCGTCGGGCCCGTGCGCGAACGCCGCCCGCTCGGCGTCGGTGAAGGTCTTGCCGGTCGCCTTCTCGATCGCCTTCAGCACCGCCAGTTCGTTGGCCATCTCGTGCCGCTTCTGCAGCCGCCCGAACCGCACGTGCGACAGGTTCTTCAGCCACTCGAAGTACGACACCGTGACGCCGCCGGCGTTGCAGTAGATGTCGGGGATCACGAGGATCCCTTTCAGCCGGAAGATCGGGTCCGCTTCCGGAGTGGTCGGACCATTGGCGCCCTCGAGGATGAGCTTCGCCTGGATGCGCGGCGCGTTCTCGGCGGTGAACACGCTTTCGAG
>JAUXRT010000565.1 GCA_030681635.1 Reyranella sp. | reverse complement strand
GTTGCCCAGCGACTTGGACATCTTCTCGTTGTCGACGTTGAGGAAGCCGTTGTGCATCCAGACGTTGACGAAGCTGCGGCCACT
This sequence comes from Reyranella sp., assembly GCA_030681635.1. Classification (GTDB taxonomy): domain Bacteria; phylum Pseudomonadota; class Alphaproteobacteria; order Reyranellales; family Reyranellaceae; genus Reyranella. The sequence goes on along the minus strand of JAUXRT010000565.1, from coordinate 2,457 downwards.
GCCCAGGTGGAAGGCGCCATCGCTCTGCGCGATCTCGTTCTCGTGGTGCGGGAAGATGAGGTCGAGGCCGCCGGCATGGATGTCGAAGGTTTCCCCGAGATGCTTGGCGCTCATTGCCGAGCACTCGATGTGCCAGCCCGGCCGGCCTCGGCTCCACGGGCTGTCCCAGCCCGGCTGCGCATCGGTCGAAGGCTTCCACAGCACGAAGTCAGCAGGGTCCTTCTTGTAGGGCGCGACCTCGACCCGCGCGCCCGCGATCAGCTCGTCGCGTGAGCGCCGCGACAGGCGGCCGTAGTCGTCCATGCTGGGCACGCTGAACAGCACGTGGCCGTCGGCGGCGTAGGCATGGCCGTTGCCGACCAGCCGCTGGATCATGGCGATCATTTCGCCAACGTATTGCGTGGCGCGCGGCTCGACGTCGGGCGCGAGCGCGCCCAGCCGGCGCATGTCGCTTTGATAGGCGTCGGCGGTGCGGTTGGTCAGCGCTTCGATGCTCTCGCCGTTGTCGGCGGCGCGCACGATGATGCGGTCGTCGATGTCGGTGATGTTGCGCACATAGGTGACGCGGGGATAGTGGCGCTTCAACAGCCGGTAGAGCGTGTCGAACACCACGACCGGCCGCGCGTTGCCGATGTGCACATAGTCATAGACGGTCGGGCCGCAGACATAGAGGCGGACGTGCCCTGCATCGAGCGGTGCGAACGCTTCCTTTTCGCGCGACAGCGTATTGTAGATGACGAGGGACATGGTCCCTACTCCCCGATCAAGATTTTGCGAAAGCCTGACGCGCCTGAATGGGCGCGGGCCTCACTTACATCGCGCGCTATGGGCGCCGGGGAATAGAAAGAACGACATTCCTGGAGTTTATCCGATGCGTTCTTGTCGTGCAAACAGGGCGGCAGAGAAGCGTTTTCCAGCGCGCCGTCAGGCCGCCTGGCCCCTGAGCCGAGCCTCGGCCTTCGCCCGCCCGATCAGCGGCAGCAGCCGGGCCATCTCCGGCCCGGTCTCGCGGGCGGTAAGTGCTAGGCGAAGCGGATGGAACAGCGCGCGGCCCTTGCGGCCCAAGGTCGAGGTAAGCATCGATGTAAAAGCCTTCCACGTCGTCTCGTCCCACGGTTCCAGCGGCAGCTTCGCCGCGGCCTCGGCCAGAAACGCCGCATCCTCGATCACCGGTGCGATCGGCCCGCGCACGACCTCCGCCCAGCCCGCAGCATCGGCGAGAGTCGCGAGATTGCCGCGCACCGCCAGCCAGAAGGCCTCGCCTGGATCGTCGGCGAGGCGCGCGCGCACCGCATCGTAGGGCAATATGTGAAGGGTCCGCGCGTTCAACTGCGCGAGTTCTTCCTCGGAGAAACGCGCGGCGGCGCGACCGACCCGCGCGAAATCGATCGTGGCGACCAGCGCGTCGAGCGAGGCCACGGGCTCCACCGGATCGGCGGTGCCGAGCCGCGCCAGCAGCGCGCAAACGGCCAGCGCCTCGATGCCGCGCTCGCGCAGGTCAGCCACCGCGGCCGAGCCCGTGCGCTTGCTCAAGCCGCCGCCCGTGGCGTCGACCAGCAGCGGCAGATGCGCGAAGGTGGGCACCGGGGCATCCAGCGCCAGGAACATCTGGATCTGCGCGCCCGAGTTGGTGACGTGGTCCTCGCCGCGGATCACGTGCGTGATGGCGAAGGCAATGTCGTCGACCACAGACGTGAAACTGTAGAGGTAGGTGCCGTCGGCGCGCACCAGCACGGGATCGCTCTGGCTCGCCTCGTCGATGTGCTGCGCGCCCCGCACCAGATCGTCCCAGCGCACTTCTTCCGGCGTGAGCTTGAAGCGCCAGTGCGGCCGGCGGCCCTCGCCTTCCAGGCGCGCGCGCTCGGCCTCCGACAGTTTTAGCGCAGCGCGGTCGTAGACCGGCGGACGACCCTGGGCGAGCAGGCGCTTGCGCCGAAATTCCAGCTCCTGCGGGGTCTCATAGCAGGGATAGAGATGGCCCGAGGCGATCAGCTGGTCGCGCGCGGCGTCATAGTGCGCAAGGCGATCCGACTGCTTTTCCTTGCGTGCCCAGGTGAGGCCAAGCCACTCCAAGTCGCGCTCGATCGCCATCTCGAATTCCGGTCTGCTGCGCACGCGATCGGTGTCGTCGAGGCGCAGGATGAACGTGCCGCCCGCGCGGTTGGCGAACAGCCAGTTGAAGAGCGCCGCGCGGATATTGCCGACATGCAGCAGCCCGGTGGGACTCGGCGCGAAACGGACGATTGGAGCAACCATGCGGCCCGACTTGTGGCGAGAGGCCGTTGGCGGGTCAAGCCGGCTCCGCTAGTGTCCATGGCAATAAACGGAGGAAACAAATGAACCGACGCAAACTTCTGGCCGTGGGTGCAGGCGCGCTCGTCGCACCATCTATCGTGCGAGCACAAGCGAAATACCCCGAGCGGCCAATTCGTCTGGTGATCCCCTTCCCGCCGGCCG
>JAUXRT010000563.1 GCA_030681635.1 Reyranella sp. | reverse complement strand
GGGCGCCGTGCTTGCGCTCGTTCCAGACCTTGAAGAAGGCCTGGCGCTGTTCGGCGTTCAGCACGTTGCCGGCGTCGATCAGGGCCTTGGTGAAGCGCTTCGAACTGTCATCCATCATCTTCACCTGCTCCGAGCGGATCTGCTCGATCTTGGCCGGGTCGATGGTGGGCGCGCTCATCGCCGCCTCGAGGGACTTGCGGACCTCGACCCGCTGGGCGCGCGTGCCCTTGAGATCGGTGAAGGCGGCCTGGAGGATCGACGTCACCTTGGCCTTCTGTTCCGCCGTGGCCGTCGTGCCGCTGAGCGCCTTGTCCACGCGCTTCTCGATGCGCTGCTGGAACTTCGCCGGATCGACGGTGGCGCCGTCGGTCCGGGCGAAGGCGGCACCGCCCGCGCCGAGCGCGAGACTGCCGGCCACGAGGGTCGCGATCATCGTCTTCATGCTGAGGGTCGTCATGTCTGTCTCCATCGGTTTCGGGTTGCTGTCCCCGTTCCAGCGATATGGAGCCCTGCGGTTTCGCCGTCGTCTCGCCGCCGTAAAGTTGTGTAAAGTCGAACCGATGACGATTTTGATGACCGAGCGGCTGACCCTGCGGCCGCTGCTCCCCGACGATGCCGAGGCCTATCTCGCGATCCGCCATCATCCCGAGGTAGCGAAATGGGTGCCGCTGCCCCTGGAGGGCGTGATCGGCCGCTTCGCGGCCTCGTGGGAGGAGCGCCGCTACGCGCCGTGGGGCGTCTTCCAGGGCGGAAGGCTGATCGGCCATGGCGGGCTGAATTACGTGCCGGAATTCGGCGAGACCGAGGTGCTGTGGGCGCTCCATCCCGACGCCTGGGGCAAGGGCTATGCGACCGAGGTGGCGCGGGCCGCGCTCGCCTACGGCTTCGAGACCCTGGGCCTCGGCCTGATCTTCGCCATCACGCTCCCGGACAATGTGGCTTCGCAGGCGGTGATGAAGCGCATCGGCCTCACCTATCGCAAGCGCGTGGACTACCGGGGCTTCAAGGACATCGTCTGGTTCGACAAGTCCCGCGATTAGTGGACAGTCGATTTCTGGACAGTTGGCCCGCTTTCAGGTGTCCAGAATTCCCATCGATTCGGCATGCGCTTTCGCATCGCCCGCCGCCAGCACCGACCCATCCGAATTCATGTCCAGCTCTTTGCCGCGCCAATCGGTGATCAGCCCACCTGCACCCTTGATGACCGGCACGAGAGCCGCGAAGTCGTAGAGTTTCAGGCTCGCCTCGACCACCAGGTCGACATGGCCCGACGCCAGCAGCCCATAGGCGTAGCAGTCGCCGCCCCAGCGGAAGAGCTTCACCTTCTTCGTGAGCCTCTCATGCGGCGCCTCGTAGGCGCCGGGAAACATGATCGGTGCGGTCGAATACATGTAGGCGCGGTCGAGCGACGGGCAGGCGCGGACGGAGATCGGCTGGCCGTTGAAGGTCGAGCGTTCGCCGTCGACGCCCAGCCAGCGCTCCTTCAGGATCGGCTGGTCGATGATGCCGAGGACCGGTTTGCCGCGGCGCAGCAGTGCCACCAGCGTGCCGAAGATCGGCAGGCCGGTGATGAAAGCCTTGGTGCCGTCGATCGGGTCCAGCACCCAGACATATTCGGCGTCGGTCCTGACGGCGCCATGCTCCTCGCCGAACACGCCGTGCTCCGGCACATGACGCGTCAGCAGGTCGCGCATCGCCGTCTCGGCCTCGCGGTCGGCAATGGTGACCGGGCTGTTGTCGGTCTTGTCGTCGATCGCGACAGGGGTACGAAAATAGCGGGCCGCGATCGGCCGCGCGGCGTCGGCCAGCGCGTTGGCCAGTTCTACGAAGCGGGGCTCGACCACCTAGGCCAACGACCTAGGGCAGCGGCTTGGGCGTTTCCGCCATGGTGCGCAGGTAGGCGATCACGTCGGCGCGCTCCTGCTCCTTGGGAAGGCCGGCGAAGGCCATCTTGGTGCCGCGGACAAACGTCGTCGGCTTGAAGATCATGTGGTCGATGTCTTCGTAGCCCCAGTCGCCGCCCTTGGCCGACAGGGCCGAGGAGTAGCCGAAGCCAGCATGGCTGGCCTTCTTGCGACCGACGATATCCCACAGGTTGGGGCCGACCTTGTTGGCGCCGCCCTTGTCGGTGGTGTGGCAGGTGAAGCACTGCTTCATGAAGACCGCCTTGCCGGCGTCGACATTGGCGCTGGCGAGCTTGGGTCCGATCGGCGGAAGCTCGACCGGCGCGGCGGCGGCCGTCTGGGTCGTCGGCGCCTCGTCGACAACCGCCAGTGCGGGTTTGTCGAGCTTGTGCGGATGAACCACGGCGTTGGAAACCTTGCCAACCACCATCGCGAAGAGGGCCGAGGCCAGAATGCAGCCCGCAACCGTGTTGAAATTGGCCATAGTCGGATCCCGGATCGGCAATATTTACGGACGTTGCTGTAGCACGCCCGCATCGTCGCCAGTAGTATCCGATCGCCGCATGGGACTCGCGCGGCGGAACGTCGCAAGTCTCGGATTTTGCGGGGTTTTTCGCCTGTCGGCGGGTCCCAGGTCGGGATATGGGGAGAGATCGGGACATGGCGAAGGCGCGCGGCGGCAAGGCTAAAGGCAGCAACATCATCGCCTTCCAGGGCGAGCCCGGGGCGAACTCGGACATGGCCTGCCGGGCGGCCTTTCCCTACATGACGACGCTGCCCTGTCCGACTTTCGAGACGGCCATGGCGGCGGTCCAGGCGGGCGGGGCGGAGCTGGCCATCATCCCGGTCGAGAACTCGATCGCCGGCCGCGTGGCCGACCTGCACAGCCTGCTGCCCCATACCAAGCTCAAGATCGTGGCCGAGCACTTCCAGCGGGTCGAGCATTGCCTGGTGGCGCTGCCCGGCGCGTCCTTGCGCACCATCCGCACGGTCAAGAGCCACGTCCAGGCGCTGGCCCAGTGCCGCAATTTCCTGAAAAAGCACCGCTTCCAGCCGCTGGTTCATGCCGACACGGCGGGAGCGGCGCGCGAGATCGCCGAGATCGGCGACAAGAGCGTCGGCGCCATTGCCTCCTCGCTGGCCGCCCGGATTTATAATCTCAAGGTCCTGGCCAAGAACATCGAGGACGCCGACCACAACACCACGCGCATGCTGGTGTTTTCGCGCGAGGAGGCCGCGCTCGACTGGCGTACCGTGCAATGCATGACCGCCTTCCTGTTCCGGGTGAAGAGCCGTCCGGCCGCGCTCTACAAGGCGCTGGGCGGCTTTGCCACCAACGGCGTCAATATCGTGAAGCTGGAAAGCTACCTGTCGGGCGCGCGCTTCGAGCAGGCGCAGTTCTACGCCGAGGTCGAGGGCCATCCCGAGCAACGCAGCCTGCACCTCGCCTTCGAGGAGCTCGGCTTCTTCTCCGAGGACTTCAAGCCGCTCGGCACGTTTCCGGTGAATCCGTTCCGGCGCAAGGGCTGGGAAGCGCCAACCCGTCCCGGCACCTGAGGAACACCATGCCGCAACAGCCCGTTCGCATTGCTCCCTCCATCCTGTCGGCCGACTTCGCAACTCTCGGTCGGGAGATCGAGGCGGTGACGGCGGCCGGTGCCGACTGGATTCATGTCGACGTGATGGATGGCCATTTCGTGCCCAACATCACCATCGGCCCGATGGTCGTGAAGGCGCTCCGCAAGCACAGCAAGCAGCCCTTCGATTGCCATCTCATGATCTCGCCGGTCGATCCGATGGTGCCGGCCTATGTCAATGCCGGCGCCGACGTGATCTCGTTCCATCCCGAGGCCGGCCCGCACGTTCACCGCACCGTTCAGCTCATCAAGAGCCTGGGCAAGAAGGCAGG
>JAUXRT010000553.1 GCA_030681635.1 Reyranella sp. | reverse complement strand
CCGACACGCTGATCACCTGCGGCGCGCCGCAGTCCAATCATTGCCGCATCACCCTCGCGGCCGCGGTCAAGGAAGGGATGAAGTGCCGCTTCGTGATCGAGGAGCGCGTCCCCGGCAGCTACAGCAAGGAAGCCGGCGGCAACAATTTCATGTTCGAGCTGATGGGCGTTGAGGCCATCACCGTGGTGCCCGGCGGTTCGGATATGGGTGCCGCCATGTCCCGGGTCGCGCAGGAAGTCGCCTCGCTCGGCCGCAAGGGCTACATCATTCCGGGCGGCGGTTCGAATGCGATCGGCGGCCTGGGTTATGTCGCCTGCGTGCAGGAGATGCAGCAGCAATGGATGGACATGGGGCTGGCGCTCGATGCCATCGTGGTCGGCTCGGGCAGCTCAGGCACCCATGGCGGCATGGTGGCCGGTTTCGTTGGCAACAACATCAAGATCCCGCTGATCGGCATCGGCGTCAGCCGCGATCCCGCCGACCAGGAGCCGCTGGTGCACAAGGAAGCGCAGGCGGTGGCCGACCTGCTCGGCATCGGCAAGATCCCGCGCGAGGCGGTCAAGAGCTTCGGCGGTTTCTGGCAGCCGAAATACTCCGTGCCCAACGCCAAGATGGTGGAAGCCGTTCAGATGCTGGCGCGGACCGAAGGCGTCCTGCTCGACCCGGTCTACACCGGAAAGATCATGGCCGGCCTCATCGGCCTCGCGCGGCAGGGCCATTTCAAGCCCAACGCCAAGGTGCTCTTCATGCACACGGGCGGGCTGCCGTCGCTCGACGTCTATCAGGACGTCGTGCTCGGCCGTGTGGAGCTGAAGGACTAATTTTCCAGGCCCGCTCAGATTCGTGAGCGGGCCTGGAAGCCCGCCATGAATTTCTAGATCGCGCGAGTCGCCTCGGCGAGCCACGCGCGCGTGGTCTCGTCGACGTCCGGTCCCACCGCGTCGCGCACGCGCCGGTGATAGGCGTTCAGCCAGTCACGCTCCGGGCCGGTCATCAGGTCGAGGTCGACGCAGGCCAGGTCGATCGGCGCCAAGGTGAGGGTCTCGAACTCGTAGTAGCGGCGGTCGGCGCCCTCGATTGTGGCCTCGCGCACCGCCACCAGGTTCTCGATGCGTATGCCGTAGGCATCGGTCTTGTAGTAGCCGGGCTCGTTGCTGACGATCATGCCGGGCAGCAGGGCCACGTTGTTGGCCATCTTGGAAATGCGATGCGGCCCCTCGTGGACCGAGAGATAGGCGCCGACGCCGTGTCCGGTGCCATGGTCATAGTCGAGGCCGGCCTGCCACAGAGAGTAGCGCGCCAGCGCGTCGAGCTGCGAGCCGGTGGTGCCGGCCGGGAAGCGGGCGGTCGCCAGCGCGATATGGCCTTTTAGCACGCGCGTAAAACGGTCGCGCATCTCGGGTGAGGGCGTGCCGATGGCGACGGTGCGGGTGATGTCGGTGGTGCCGTCGCGGTATTGCCCGCCGGAATCGACGAGATAGAGGCTGCCGGGCTGCAGCGTCCGCTCGGTCGCCTCCGAGGCGCGATAATGCACGATCGCACCATTGGGGCCGGCGCCCGAAATGGTGTCGAAGCTGAGATCGCGCAGCTTGCCGGTCTGCTGGCGGAGCGCCTGCAGGCGGTCCGACACCTCGATCTCGCGCAATTTTCCGCCCCTCGACTCGCGTGCCAGCCAGCCCAGGAACCGGCTGACCGCGCCGCCGTCGCGATGATGCGCTGCCCGGATGCCGGCCAGTTCGACCGTGTTCTTGCAGGCCTTGGGCAAAGCAACCGGATCGGCTTCGCGCACCAGCGCGGCGCCGGCCTGCTGCAGGCGGGTCGCCGCCCAGTGCGGCGCCGTCGAGCTTTCGATCAGGACGCGCTTTTCCATCTTGCCCAGCGTGTCGAGCGCGCTGCCCAACTCCTCGGGCGGCGCCAGGGTGACGGCGTTGCCGAGCCAGGCCAGCGTGCGATCGGGCACCTTGCGGCGGTCCATGTAGAGGTCGACATGGCCATCGCCGTGCAACAGGGCAAAGCCCAGGGCAAACGGCGTGCGCGGGACGTCGCCGCCGCGCACGTTCAGCAGCCAGGCGATGGAGTCGGGGGCGGTGATCAGCGCCACGTCGGCGCCCTTTGAGGCCACGATCTTGCCGATGCGGGCGCGCTTGGCGTCGCTCGTTTCGCCGGCGAACTCGTTCGGATGCGGCAGCACGGGCGCCAGCGGCGCCGGCGGCCGTCCGCGCCACACCGTGTCGATGGGATTGGTTTCCACCGCGACGAACGTGCCGCCGGCGCGCTCGCAGGCGCGGGCAAAGCGGTCGTAGCCGTCGACGGTCTGCAGCCAGGGATCGAATCCCAGGCGGCCGCCCTTGGGCAGGTTCTGGGCGATCCAGGCTTCGGGCGATTCTTCCGGGATCTGATGGGGCACGAAGGCGGCGACGTCGACCTGGCCGCGGACGGCCAGGGTGTAGCGGCCGTCGATGAAGATCGCCGCGCGGTCGGCCAGCACGATGGCGAGGCCGGCCGAGCCGCTGAAGCCGGTGAGCCAGCCCAGGCGCTGCGAGCGGCGCGGGACGTACTCGCCCTGATGCTCGTCGGCGCGCGGCACCACGAAGCCGTCGATGCCGCGTCGCGCGAGTTCGGCCCGCAACAGCGCCAGGCGCTCGGCCGGGGCCGGCGCCCTGTCGAGGCCGTCATCGGCCGTGGCGAGTTCTGCCCGCCAGGCGGTCAGCGCTTTGGTCAATTCGGCATCGGGATCGGGGGTGATGAGTTCGACCCATTCCGGGCCGGCCAGCCCTTCGGGGGCGGCGGCCACGCCACGCATCAGGGCATCCAGGGCGGACGGGTCTGTCGCGCGGCCGCGCCGGCGCAGGAGTTGGAGAACGTCGTCGGGAGCTGAACTCATGCTGCGCCGGACCCTACGCGGGGCGTCCCACGGAGGCAAATTGAGCAATAATTGTTCTTTCGCGAGTGCGAAATGCTAAATTGTTGTGCGTCATGCATTGGACGCATGGCAGGAGTTCAACCTCCAGACTTATCGTTGTAACTCAAGGCTCTATATTTGCCTAGTGCGATGCAGCATCGCGTACCGCGTCGCACAATTGAAGGAGATGACGATGATGACCCAGCCGATTCAGATGTTTGAAAATCTGACCAGCGAAACTGCTCCGGCGGGGAGGAAAGACGACGTGAAGGCCGGCTTTATCCTCGCCGACCGCCACATGATCGAATTGCGCGCGCGTTATGCCCGCGCCGAATTCGTCGCCAATGCCTTGGGCGACGCCCTGCTGTGGATCGGACGCCAGTACGGCCGTCTCATGGGCGGGATCAAAGCCGACCTCAAGCTGCGTGCCGCCGAGGCCCAGCTGTTCCGGATGACCGACCGCGAACTGGCCGATCTCGGGCTTGTCCGGGGCGACATCCAGTTCGCCGTTCGCGAGGCCGCGGAAGGCCTGGCGCCGCAGATCGATGCCTTCACTGGCAACACGGTCGCGGTGAACCAGAACCTGCACCGCGCCGCGTAAGCACCTTTAGCGTAGCGTAAGCGTACAAAGGGCCGGCGAAAGCCGGCCCTTTTTCGTTGCCTCTTCGTGTTGTCAGTCCCGGCGCAGCAGCAGGCTGCGCCACCAGGCGCCGCCGGTCTCGAGATCGAGACGCCGCTCGAACGAAAATCCGCGGCGGACATAGGCCGAGAGGACGAGAGCGGCCTGTTCGAC
>JAUXRT010000551.1 GCA_030681635.1 Reyranella sp. | reverse complement strand
GCCGACCCTGGCCGGACCCGAGATCGGCGTCGCCTCGACCAAGGCCTTCACCACGCAGCTCGTCGTGCTGCTGGCCGCCGCGATTGCCGCCGGCCGGGCACGCGGAACGCTGTCGCGGGAGGAGGAGGAGCGTTTGGCGCTCGCCATGATCGAGCTGCCGTCACGCGTCAACGAAACGCTGAACATGGAGGAGGACTATCGCCGCATCGCCGAGAACACGCTCGCCGCGGCGCGCGACGTGCTCTACATCGGCCGTGGCTCGTCCTTCCCGGTGGCGCTCGAGGGCGCTCTCAAGCTGAAGGAGCTCAGCTACATCCACGCCGAGGGTTATGCCGGGGGCGAGATGAAGCACGGTCCGATCGCGCTGATCGACGATGCGGTCCCGGTCGTCGTGGTGGCGCCGACCGATGCGATCTTCGACAAGATCGCGTCCAACTTCGAGCAGGTGAGGGCGCGCGGCGGCCGGCTGGTGCTGCTGAGCGACAAGGCCGGCGTGGCGCGGCTGGGCGCCAAGGCCGAGACGTCGATCGCGTTGCCCGACGTCGATCCGGTCGTGGCACCGATCCTCTACACCGTGGCGGTGCAGCTTCTCGCCTACTACACGGCGCTGGCCAAGGGCACCGACATCGACCAGCCGCGCAATCTCGCCAAGAGCGTCACGGTCGAATAGCGACCGCGACGCTGCCGTTCAATCCGGCTGGCGCGTGCCTTCCTAACGTGTGCCTTGAGGCAGACCGGGTGCCAGGCCGGGAGCGGGCTGCGGCTGCGGCGCGGGCTGGCCGCCGCGCGGCTGGGCCGGCGCCGGGCGCGGCTGCGGCGTCGCCGGCTGCATGGTCTGGACCAGCGCCTGGACCTTCTTGCTCTCGGCTTCCTGCGCCTTCTTGAACTCGTCCTCGCTCAGGAAGCGGTCCTTGTTGAGGTCCATCTCGAGGAACTGCTTGACCGCGTAGGCGGTCAGTTCGACGCGCTCGAGCTGGCCGTCCTTGTCGGTGTCGATCTCGGCGAACTTGCGGAGCGCGATCTGCTTGCGCAGGTCGTACGGCAGCAGGTTCTTGGCCTGCGGCCCGTCGGCCGGCCCGGCCAGCGCGAGGTATTCCTGCTGGCTGATCTTGCCGTCGTTGTTCTTGTCGAGCTGATCGGCGTTGCGCATCTGCATGTCGATGAACTCGTTCAGGCTCACCATGCCCTGGCGGCGGCGTGCCTCGATCTGCTGGCGCTCACCCGCCTCGCGCTGCAGCGAGCGCTGCACGATGAGACGCACTTCGGGCTCAGTGATCTTGTTGTCGCGGTCCGTGTCGTACTGATTGAACTCGGCGTGGACCAGGGCTTCCGCCTCGGCACGCTCGACGAAGCCGTCGCGATTGGTGTCGAGGTTCTGGAACTCGGCGCGGGCGCGGCTGCGCAGCTCCTCGAGGGGCGGCTTGCCGGGCACATCCGGCGACAGCGGCGGTTCGACGACCTTGAGGAATTCCTCGATCGTCAGCTTGCCGTCCTTGTTGACGTCGAGCTGGTCGAACGACTTCATCCGGAATTTCAGGAAGTCGGCGCGCGTCACCTCGCCCTTCTTGTTGACGTCGATCTCGGCGAACCATGAGGGCAGCGGCACCGGCGGCGGATTGCCGTGGGTCGCCTGCTGGCCGGCCGGCGCGGCCTGGGTCGCCTGGGGCGGCTTTGCCGCAGGCGTGGCCGGTGCCGGAGGGGCGGCCTGGGTCGGCGGGCGGTTGGCCGGCCAACTCGGCGACGACGGAGAAGGGGGCGGCGTCTGGGCCGATGCCGGCAGCGCGATCGCGGCGGCAAGGAGGGTCGGAACTAGAAAACGATTCATCGGCGGTAGGCCCGCGTTAAGAGAGGGTGATTCGTATCGGTCGCCATGGGCCATCTGTCAACGTCCGCTCGGCACCTCCACGGTGCAGGACAATCAGGCCGAAAGAATGGCGCGACGCCATTTGAGTTGCGTCTTCAGGCCGGATAAGCCATCGTGGCCCGAGTTGCAGACTCCGAAGAAGGGTCGCAAGTGCTTGGGAGGCAAGGGAAATTTCGCAGAATCGCCGCATGGTCGCGGTGGTCAACGAAACCAACGGGAACATGGCAGGACAGTTTTCACCCAGCGGGTCGCCGCTGCTCAGCGTGCGCGACGTTTCCGTCCGCTTCGGCGGGATCATTGCCCTGGATGGCGTGAGTTTCGACGTCGTTTCAGGCCAGGTGGCGGGTCTCATCGGCCCCAACGGCGCCGGCAAGACGACGCTTTTCAACTGCCTCAGCCGGCTCTACACGCCGAACGGTGGCGACATCCTGTTCGAGGGCAAATCGATCCTCAAACGGCCACGCCACGACATCCCGCATATCGGCATCGGGCGGACCTTCCAGAACGTGGCGCTGTTCGACAGGATGTCGGTTCTCGACAATGTCAAGGTCGGCTGCCACAGCCGCAGCACGACCAGCTTTTTCGACAATGCGCTGCGTCTGCCCAAGGTCCACGGTGAGGAGGAGCGCATCACGCAGCGCTCCCACGAGCTGATCGCCTTCATGGACCTGACGCCGTTCACCAATGCCATGGCCGGCGGCCTGCCGTTTCCGATCCGAAAGCGCGTCGAACTGGCGCGTGCGCTCGCCTCCAGCCCGAAGCTGCTGCTGCTCGACGAGCCCGCGGCCGGACTGAACCACGATGAGATCGAGGTCCTGAAGGGCCAGATCAAGCGGGTGCGCGACACGCAGAACGTCACCGTGCTGCTGGTCGAGCATCACATGAGCCTCGTGATGTCGGTGTCCGACAAGGTCGTCGCCATCGATTTCGGCAAGAAGATCGCCGACGGCACGCCGGCGGAAGTGCAGCGCGATCCCGAAGTGATCCGCGCCTATCTGGGGACCGCGTAATGGCCGCGTTGCTCGAAGTGAAGGGGCTGAAGGCCTTCTACGGCCAGACGCAATCCCTGTACGACGTCGGCTTCGAAATTCCTGACGGCGGCATCACCACGCTGCTGGGCGCCAACGGCGCCGGCAAGACGACGACGCTGCGCGCCATCTGCAACATGGTGCGAACCGACGGCACCATCCGCTTCGACGGCAAGGACATCGCGGGCCACGCGACCGAGGAGATCGTGCGGCGCCGGATCGCCCACGTGCCCGAGGGCCGCGGTACCTTCACGACGCTGACGGTCGACGAGAACCTGCGCATCGCGGCCTACACGCGCAAGGACAAGCAGGGCGTGAAGGACGAGCTCGAGCGGGTATTCGGCTACTTCCCGCGACTGAAGGAGCGCATCCAGCAGCAGGCCGGCACGCTGTCGGGCGGCGAGCAGCAGATGCTGGCGATCGCCCGTGCGTTGATGCTGAAGCCGCGGCTTATGCTGCTCGATGAGCCCTCGTTCGGCCTGGCACCGCTGATCGTGGTGGAGATCTTCCGCATCCTGCGGCGCATCAACGAGGACGAGAAAGTGAGCATCCTGCTGGTCGAGCAGAATGCGGCGCTGGCACTCGACCTCGCTACCCACGCCTACGTGCTGGAAACCGGACGGGTCGTCATGTCGGGCCCCTCGTCGGTCATCAAGGACGACGAGAACGTTCGCAAGTCGTATCTCGGGTACTGAGGCAGGAAATGGAACAGTTCGTCCAACAAGTCGCTTCCGGCCTGGCCAACGGCGCCATCTATGCCTGCGTGGCCCTTGCGCTGGTGATGATCTACGTCTCGACCGACCACATCAATTTCGCCCAGGGCGAGATGGCGATGTTCAGCACCTACCTCAGCTGGCAGCTGATGACGTGGGGCCTGAGCTTCTGGGCCGCCTTCATCGTCGCGGTCGCGCTGTCCTTCGTCATGGGCGTGCTCATCGAGCGATTGATCCTGAGACCGCTGCACAACGCGCCGGTGCTGTCGATCATCGTGGTGTTCATCGGCCTGCTGGCGATCTTCAATTCGATGGCCGGGGCGTTCTGGAGCTACCTGATCAAGGAGTTTCCGTCGCCGTTCCCCAAGAGCAGCTTCGGCATCGCCGGCGTGATCGGGGCGCATCAGCTCGGCGTCGTGCTGGTGACGCTGATCGTGCTCGGCATGCTGTTCGCATTCTTCCGCTATACGCCGCTCGGCCTCGCCATGCGCGCGGCGGCGCAGAACCCGCAGATGGCCCGCCTGGTCGGCGTGCGCGTCGACTGGATGCTGGCGCTGGGCTGGGGCCTCGCCGCCTCGATCGGTGCGGTGGCCGGCATCATGGTCGCCCACATCGTCTACCTCGACCCCAACATGATGGGCGGCATCCTGCTCTACGCCTTTGCCAGTGCGCTGGTCGGCGGCATCTCCAATCCCGCGGGGGCGGTAGCGGGAGGCTTCATCGTCGGCGTGCTCGAGAACATGGTGGCCTACGCCGGCAACCAGATCGAGAAGGCGACCGGCGTCTACATCATCGGCAACGGCGAGAAGCTCACCGTGGCACTGATCATCGTCATCACCGTGCTCACGCTTAAGCCGGCCGGCCTGTTCGGCCGTGTCGT
>JAUXRT010000550.1 GCA_030681635.1 Reyranella sp. | reverse complement strand
ATTGCCCGAGACGCCGCCGGCCAACGCCCGCCTGGTCTCGCCGTCCGCCGCCACGATGCAGGCCCAGCAGGCCGCGGCCTCCGGCAAGCGTCGCGCCGAGGCGGCGCTGCTGGCCTCGATCGCGATCGGCGAGACGCCGCTGATCGAACTTCATCCCGCCGCCGTTGGCGCCATCGTGCGGGCGCTGCGCCAGGTCGGCGAGGATCACGCCGGGCGGCTGTTCGCGGTCGAGACGGCGATCGCCCACGGGCTGTGAAGCAGGGGCTGTGAAGCGTAAGCCCGCCCCGCCGCTGGCCCGCGAGGCCGAGGCATTCATCGAAATGCTGACGGCGGAGCGTGGCGCCTCGAAGAATACCGAGGCTGCCTATCGCAGCGACCTCCGTGACCTGCTGACCTTTCTTGGCCGCCGCAAGCAGGGGCCGGTGAATGCCGACGCCGCGGCGTTGCGCGCCTACCTGAAGGCGCTGGACTATCTCGGCATGACGCCGGGCACGGTGGCGCGGCGTCTGTCGGTGATGCGCCAGTTCTTCCGCTTTCTTCTCGCGGAGCGGCTGCGCGAGGACGATCCTGCCAGCACCCTCGACTCGCCGCGGCTGGGGCGGCCGTTGCCCAAGGTGATGTCGCGCGTTGAAGTCGACCGGCTGATCGAGGCCGCGCATGCCAAGGGCGGCGAGGATGGCGGCCGCATGGAGACCCTGCTCGAGATCCTCTACGGCTCGGGGCTGCGCGTCTCGGAGCTGGTGGCGCTGCCGCTCGCCGCGGCCGAGCGCGATCCCACCATGCTGGTGGTGCGCGGCAAGGGTGACAAGGACCGGCAGGTGCCGCTGTCCGATCCGGCGCGCGTGGCGATCGCGAAGTGGCTGCATATGCGCGCCGGCGCCCTCGCCGAGGGCGAGACCTCACGCTATCTCTTTCCGTCGCGCGGCCGGACCGGGCATCTGACGCGGCAGCGCTTCGCCCAGCTCCTGAAGGAGGCAGCACTTGCGGCCGGCATCGATCCGGCGCGCGTATCGCCGCACGTGTTGCGCCATGCCTTCGCCAGTCATCTGCTGGAAGCGGGCGCGGATCTGCGCAGCGTGCAGCTCATGCTGGGCCACGCCGACATCGCCACGACCCAGATTTACACGCACGTCGTGCCCGAGAAGCTGCGGGCGCTGGTGGAAGACCATCATCCGCTGGCCCGCCGCAAGCGCAGGCCGGCCAGTTGACAGGATTCCGATGCCGGGCGACACCTGAAATTCAATGACCACATATCTCGAATTCGAGAAGCCGATCGCGGAGCTCGAAAGCAAGATCTCCGAACTCAGGCACCTTCCCAACAGCGGCGATGTCGACATCGCCGAGGAAGTGATGCGTCTGCAGTCCAAGGTCGACAAGCTGCTGCGCGCGACCTACGCCAAGCTGACGCCTTGGCAGCGGGTGCAGGTGGCACGCCATGCCGAGCGCCCGCACGCCCAGCGCTATATCGACCGGCTGCTCACCAGCTACATGCCCTTGGCGGGCGACCGCGCCTTCGGCGAGGACGCCGCCATCGTGGGCGGCATCGGCCGGCTGGGCGGTCGCAGCATCGTCGTGCTTGGCCAGGAAAAGGGTGACGACACCGAGGCGCGCATCAAACACAATTTCGGCATGGCGCGGCCCGAGGGCTATCGCAAGGCGCAGCGCCTGATGAAGCTCGCCGACCGCTTCGGCATGCCGGTGGTGACCCTGGTCGATACGCCCGGCGCCTATCCGGGCATCGACGCCGAGGCCCGCGGCCAGGCCGAAGCCGTGGCCAGCAGCATCGACACCTGCCTTTCGCTCGGCGTGCCGCTGGTCAGCGTGATCATCGGCGAGGGCGGCTCGGGCGGCGCGCTCGCCATCGCCTCGGCCGATCGCGTCTACATGCTGGAGAATTCCATCTACTCGGTGATCACGCCGGAGGGTTGCGCCTCGATTCTGTGGCGCGACAGCGCCAAGGCCCAGGACGCGGCCGAGGCGATGAAGGTGACGGCGGGCGATCTCAAGAAGCTCGAGGTGATCGACGAGGTCATCCCCGAACCGATGGGCGGCGCGCACCGTGGCGCCGACGAGACCATCGACCTCGTGGGCAAGGTGATCTCCGAGGCGATCACCGATCTCGCGCAATACGACCCCGACACTTTGCGGCGGCGTCGGCAGGACAAGTTCCTGGCCATGGGCAAGAAGGGCCTCTAGTCCCTTTGTCGCTGCGTCTCAGCGTCCTCGACCAGTCGCCGATCCGCAAAGGCGGCACGCCGGCCGATGCCGTGCGTGAAACGCTCGAACTGGCGCAGCTCTGCGACCGCCTGGGCTATGTGCGCTACTGGCTGGCCGAGCATCACAGCAGCGAGGCGCTGGCCGGCTCCACGCCGGAGGTGCTCATCGCGCGCGTGGCCGGGCTGACCCAGAACATCCGGGTCGGATCGGGCGGCGTGATGCTGCCGCACTACAGCGCCTACAAGGTGGCGGAGAATTTCCGCATGCTGGAGACGCTGTTCCCCGGGCGCATCGATCTCGGCGTCGGCCGTGCGCCGGGCAGCGACCAGCGCACCATGCGCATCCTGGCCGATGGCAAGCCCAACTGGAGCAGCGCCGACAACTATCCGCTCCAGGTCCGCGATCTCGTGGCCTGGCTGCGCGATGCGCTGCCCGACGATCACGCCGGCAGCGGCGTCACGGCGCAGCCGGTGGGGGAAAGCGCGCCCGATGTCTGGCTGCTGGGGTCGAGCGACGACAGCGCGGCGCTGGCCGCCCACTTCGGCCTGCCATTCTGCTTCGCCCATTTCATCAATCCCGACGGCGGCGACGGCGTCACGCGCGCCTACCGGGCGCATTTCAGGCCGTCGGCCCTTCATGCCGAGCCGATGCCGCTGATGGCGATGGGCGTCCTGTGCGCCGAGACCGACGAGGAAGCCGATCTCCTGGCCAAGAGCCGCGACGTCTGGGCGATGCGTCTGCGCACCACCGGCAATCCCGGCCCGATACCCTCGGTCGAGGAAGCGTTGGAGGCCGCAAAGGATCCGCGCGTAGAAACCTTCCTCGCCACGATGCGCCGCCGCTCCCTGGTCGGCTCGCCCAAGACGGTACGGGCCGGCCTCGAGGAACACGCCGCCCGCTATCAGGTCGACGAGATCATGGTCGTCACGATCTGTTTCGACTTCGCCAAGCGCAAACGCTCCTACGAGCTGATCGCCGAGGCCTTCGGGATCGGCGGCTAGAGTCCCGCCAGCGGAAAGCCGCCGCTCTTGCCGTTCTGCGGGCGGCGCGTCGCAATGAAGGATCGCGCCTCCTCGGTGCGGCCGGCCTGCAGCATCGCCGACGTCACCAGATATTCGAGCAGGTCGCGCTGGGCGCGGCTGCCGCCCAGGCGCTCGTGCGTGGCCAGCAAAGGCTCGATCTCTGCCGCGGCGCGGTTCCAGTCGCCTCGCGCGAAGGCCGCGAAGCCGCTGGCCATCGGCGCCAGCATGTCCGCCGTGGCGCCACGCGGGTTCTCGGCGAACTTCGCCAGCACCTCGCCGTCGCCCGCCATGGCGTAGGCAAGCGCGGTGTGCATGTCGACGAAGCCCAGGCCCGATCTGGAAAACCACTTGGTGGCGTAGTCGCTGAGCTCGCGCCACCGTTCGGGCTGGCGCGGCTCACCCGCCATCTCGGCGCGGGCGAGGAAGGCGGCGCAATCGGTGGCGACGTTGATCTGCGGTCCCCAGGCGGCGCTGGGGCTCAGCGCCTCGTCGTAGATGCGCCAGGCGTCGGCCAGCCGGCCAGTCTCCAGCGACCACAGCGCAAGGTGCCAGCTGTTGTGGCAATGCATGAGGCCGTCGCGCGGATAAGTCTTCATCCAGTCCGCGAGGAAGGCGAGACCTGCCTCGCGCTCACCCAGCTCATAGAACAGATGGCCGCGGATGTGCGCGGCATGCGCGCTTTTCGGATAGCCGGCGAGCGCGGCTTCGATGTTGCGATGGCCCTCGTCGAACATCTGCAGCTCGATCTGCGCGAAGGCGAGCTGGGTCCGGTACCACCAGTCGTCGCCATAGTGCTTCTCGAACGGCACGAGGATCGCCAGCTGGTCGACTTCACGGCCGACCTTGCCCGAGAAGCCGATCAGGCCGAACACGCTGGTCGCCGGCGCCAGCGCCATGGCGTCGCGCGGCCAGTCCTTCATGTGCTCGTGGATCGCCTCGAGCGCCGCTCCGCCCTGGCCGGTCAGGATCTACTCGAAGATGGCGATCTGGCTCTGTTCGCGCGGTGTGGCGCCTGATGCCAGCTCCTTCGCGCGCGCGAGCGGCACCTTGGCTTCATGGCCGCGCCCCAGGAGCTGCTTGGCGCGGGCGAGCGAGATGTGGCCAAGCGCAAAGCCCTCGTCGGCGGTCACGGCGGTCTGGAATTCCGTGTCCATCCCGGGCGTCGCCGCCATCAGGCTGTCGACACCCGCCAGATAGGCGTCGCGCGCGGCCGGCGAGGCCGTGGTCAGGTCATTGCCGTAACGATCCTGCAGCATGGGTCAGCCCTTTTCCTTGCCCGCGGTCGCGTCCCACAGGGGCGCCGCCATCGTCTCGCTGAAGTTCTTGAACATGAGATTGAACGAGATGCTGATGCGCTCGCTCTTGCCGTCGTTGGCCGGCACCGTGTGCTTCAGCCAGGCGGGGAAGATCAGCAGCCGGCCTTCCTTGCTCTGGGCGTTGGCGCCGTTGGCGGTGAGGCGCGTGTACTGGCGCGGCTTGGGCATGATCATCGAGGCCTGTCCACGCGGGTCCTGGAAGAGGATCTGCGATCCCGACGCCGGGACCGCCACATAGTAGACGCCGCTCAGGTAGTTGTTCGGATGATGGTGCATCGGGTGATAGGCACCCGGCGGATTGACGTTCGCCCAGCAGCCGGTGATGCCCATCGGATACTGGTCGACCTGCAGGAAGCGTGCGACGCCGCGCGCCGCCGTCTCGACCAGCTTCACGAATTCCGCGAAAGCCGGGCGGGTGTGCAGGTCCTGCGGGGTCTGCCAGTTGCTGCCGGCCGGGATGGCGGGGCGAGGGGCTATCAGCCGCTCGATCTCGGCCTTGAGCCCGGTGTTCAATGCCGCCGCGGCGGCGGGCTTCAGGTCGACGACCCACAAGGGCGTCGGAAAGATTTCCTGAACTTCCTGCTTCTCGATCATGGCTGCCATCATATCCCGTGATTGCCGGATTGTCCTTTAGGTGCTCCAATCGGGCGGAATACCAGGCCGGGAGGAACAAATGGCCATTACCGTCCAGCCGATCACTGCGACATTCGGCGCCGAGATCGGCGACGTCGTGCTCGGCAAGCCGCTGGCCGCGGCCGACCTCGCCGATATCCGCGCGGCCTTCACGAAATATGCCGTCCTGGTGTTCCCGGAGCAGCAGTTCGACGACGACAGCCAGCTCGATTTCGCGCGCAACTTCGGCCCGCTCGAGACCACCGTGTTCAAGGCGCGCAAGGAGCACAAGCTGCGCCTGCACGAGAACATGGCCGACGTCGGCAATCTCGACGCCGAGAACAGGATCCTCGCCGCCGACAATCGCCAGCGCCTCTACAATCTCGGCAACCGGCTGTGGCACACCGATTCGTCCTTCAAGCGGCTGCCGGCCTATTGTTCCATGTTGCATGCGCGCTCGATCCCGCCGCTGGGCGGCCAGACCGAATTCGCCGACATGCGCGCGGCCTACGATGCCCTGCCCGAGGCGACCAAACGTCGGATCGACGGGCTGGTCGCCGAGCATTCGATCATGCATTCCCGCGCCAAGCTCGGCTTCGGCGACTTCGACGAGAACGAGCGCGAGGCGTTCAGGCCGGTGCCGCAGGTCATGGTCCGCCGGCTGCAGGATTCCGGCCGCATGAGCCTCTACATCGCCAGCCACATCGGTGCGATCCGCGGTATGGAAGACGCCGAGGCGAAGGCCCTGGTCGAGGAACTGACCGCGCACGCGACCCAGCGCCAGTTCGTCTACAGCCATCGCTGGCGGGCGAACGATCTGGTGATCTGGGACGACCGCTGCACCATGCATCGCGGCATGGAGTTCGACGACCAGCGCTACGCCCGCGACATGCGCCGCGCCACGGTGTCGGACGTGGCCCCGACCTGCGAGCAGATGGGATTAGCCGTCGCCGCCGAGTGAGCGGCGCATGATCGTGCGCCGCCACGGCGGATGTTTCTCGGCCAGGAATTGAACGCGGAAAGAGCGCGGCCACTCTCCGCGCGGTACTTCTTCGAAGCCCCGCCTCGCGTAGAACGGCGCGTTCCATGACACGTCGCGATAGGTCGAGAGATAGAGCGTGCCGAAGCCCCGCGCGCGGGCCGCCGCGGCCGTGCGGTCGATCAGGGCGCCGCCGAAGCCGCGGCCCTGCCAGCGGTCGAGCACCGACAATTGGTCGAGCCACGCCGTGCCACCGGGGAATTTCATCAAGGCAAAGCCGACCGGCCGGTTGACGCGCGAGACCGCGACCC
This sequence comes from Reyranella sp., assembly GCA_030681635.1. Taxonomy (GTDB): domain Bacteria; phylum Pseudomonadota; class Alphaproteobacteria; order Reyranellales; family Reyranellaceae; genus Reyranella. Next base: position 609 of record JAUXRT010000550.1, on the reverse strand, counting down.
ACAGCCGGTCCTCGCGCCATCCGGCCTCGAGCGAGGCGAGACTGGCGGGCGGCATGGCGACGACGAGGCCGAGGCCGACACGCACGTAGCGCAAGTCAGCCTCGTTTTCGACCTGCGGCAACAGTTTGATTTCGTGGCGCTGGGGGCGGCGAATCATGGCAAGGGATTGGTTACCTTGTCCGCCAGCCTGGAGGGAGTGCCATGACGATCGACATCGAACCGCTGAAGAAGGAACTTGGCCGCAAGATCGAGGACGAGGACGTCGTCACCCAGGCGCCGCTCAAGGCGATGATCGCCACTTTCGACCGCACCGACAAGGTACCGGCCGAGGGCGAGCCGATCGCGCCCGGCTGGCATCTCTGCTTTCTCCACTCCTATGCGCGCCGCAACGTGCTGGCAGAGGATGGTCTGCCGACCGAAGGTGGCGTGCTGCCGCCGATGCCGCTCCCGCGCCGCATGTATGCCGGCTCGACCTTCGCCTTCGAGGGCGACATCCGTGTCGGCGACAGGCTGCGGCGCGAGACCGAGTTCTCGGACATTCAACTCCGCGGCGGCGCCACCGGGGCGCTGATCGTCACCAGCCAGACCCGGCGCATCTACACGCCGCGC
>JAUXRT010000547.1 GCA_030681635.1 Reyranella sp. | reverse complement strand
GGTGCGGACACCGATATTCCCCGAAGCTCAGAAGGCCTTGTATTTCCGTGACTTAAGGCCGTTTTTGCGGTGCGGCAAAATAGGTGCGGCCCCTACCCCGGTCAAGCACGCCGGCGGCCCGCTGCGGCCTTATGGCAGGGGACGGCTGCAATGGCCGCATTTTTCGGCAGCGGTCGAAACATAGGCACCACAACCTGCACATTGGACGGTTTCCTCGATCACCGGCTGGCGGGCATGGGCTGTTTGGGCCGGAGGAGCAGGCTCGGGAGGGCGCGGCGGCGGCGCCGGCTTCGGTGGCGCCGGCGGCGGGCCGACGAACCGGTCGTACAATCCCTTCCAGCGAGAGAAGGTTTTGTACGCTGCGTAGAGCGCCACACCGAGCAGCGCGAGTTTGAGCAACAGACCCATGGGTCGCTTGTGCGCACACCCTGCACGCCGGTCAAGCAGCGGAGAGACAAGCAGCCCGCTCGCCTCCGGAGCCGGCCCCCGCTATAGGATCGGGCATGGAAGCGAGGGAGGACGCCCCGCTCGACCTGTTCGTGGTCGGCGGCGGGATCAACGGCGCGGGCATCGCCTGCGACGCGGTGGGACGGTCGCTGAAGGTCGGCCTCTGCGAAATGAACGATTTCGCCAGCGCCACCTCCTCGGCCTCGAGCAAGCTGATCCACGGCGGCCTGCGCTACCTTGAACAATACGAGTTCCGGCTGGTCCGCGAGGCCCTGATGGAGCGCGAGGTGCTGCTGGCCAAGGCGCCGCACCTGGCCTTCCCGATGCGTTTCGTCCTGCCGCACGAGCCGCATCTGCGGCCGCGCTGGATGCTCCGGCTCGGCCTCTTCCTCTACGACCACCTCGACTGGCACATGACCCTGCCCAAGTCCCAGGCGATCGACCTGCCGGACTCGAAATACGGTGTCGGGCTGAAGCCGTCGTTCAAGAAAGGCTTCGTCTATTCCGACGCCTGGGTCGACGACGCCCGCCTGGTGATCGCCAACCTGAAGTCGGCGCGCGAGATGGGCGCCCGCATCTTCGCCCGCCACCGCTGCGTCTCGGCCCGGCGCAGCGACGACGGCAAGCTCTGGCTCGTCGAGCTCGCCGCGCCCGACGGCACGGCGGTGCATCTCAAGGCGCGCGGCCTGGTCAATGCCGCAGGCCCCTGGGTCAAGCATTTCCTCGACGAACAGACGCCCATCCGCACCAACAAGCGCGTGCGCCTGATCAAGGGCAGCCACATCGTGGTGCCGCGCCTGCACGAAGGCGACCACGCCTTCATCCTGCAGAACAGCGACAACCGCATCGTCTTCATCATTCCCTATGAGCGCGATTTCACGGTGATCGGCACCACCGACATCCCCTCCGAGTTCGGTGAAAAGCCGGTCTGCACGCCCGAGGAGATCGCCTATCTCTGCGAGATCGCCGGCCACTACATGCAGAAGCCGGTGACGCCGGCCGACGTCGTGTGGACCTATTCGGGCGTGCGGCCGCTGTTCGACGACGGCGACGACGATCCCTCGGCGGTGACGCGCGACTATCATCTCGAGGTCGATGCGCCTGAAGGCGCCGCGCCCCTGCTCTCGGTGT
>JAUXRT010000546.1 GCA_030681635.1 Reyranella sp. | reverse complement strand
ACTGCGACGCCTGGTCAATGCCGGTCGAGTCACCGAGGTAGGGCCGCAGTTCGACCGCTGGGTCTTCGCAGGTGCGTGCAAATTGCCCGGCCTGGTCCGACGACGAGCCGCCGAGCGCGCCTTGTGGGAGCGAGGCCTCTAGACAAATCGTCAGGTTTTAGAGGCGCTCTTTTGCAGGTCGGTGCCCTCCGGCCGAAAGATTGCATTGTCGCTGTTGCTTGACCGCTGGCGCCATGGTTTCTTCCGCGACCCCGGCAAGACCGGATGCGTTCGTTGGAGGGAATCTACATGAAAAGACGCCAATTTATCGCGGCCGGCGGCACGGCCGGCGCGCTCGGCCTCTCCGGTGCCTTCGCCGGTCCTGCCTTGGCGCAGGCCCAGCAATTCTCGATCGCTACCGGTACGACCGGCGGCGTCTACTATCCGCTGGGCGGCGCCATGGGCAACATCCTCAGCAAGAAGGTGCCGGGCTGGGCGGTCACCGCCGAGGCGACGGCGGGCTCGGTTGCCAATATGCATATGATTCGCGACGGCAAGGCGCAGATGGCGCTGACTCAGTGCGACACTGCCTACGATGCGATCAAAGGCCTCGACAAGTTCGTGGGCAAGCCGGTCGAGTCACGCACGCTCTGCGTTGTCTATCCGAACCTGGTGCATTTCGTCACGATGGAAGGCACCGGCATCAACAAGCTCAGCGACATCAAGGGCAAGCGCATCTCAACCAGCTCGCCGGTCAGCGGCTCGGAAGTGATGGCGCTGCGCGTCATGGACGAACTCGGCCTCAAGGTGGCCGATATCAAGCGCGAGCGTCTGTCGCCGGCCGAGAGCACAAATGCCATGAAGGACGGCAAGCTCGACGGCTATTTCTTCAATGGCGGCCCGCCGGTCGCGGCGATCACCGATCTCGCGGCCACTCAGGGCGTGAAGATGAAGCTGCTCCCCAACGGTGAGCTGGTGCCGGCGCTCAACAAGAAATTTGGCCCGGTGTATGCCGAGAGCAAGATCAAGGGCAAGTCGTATCCCGGCGTCGATGCCGACGTCGCCGTCATCGCCATCTGGAACATCCTGATCGTGCCGGCCTCGATGAAGGACGAGCAGGCCTACACCATCATCAAGACGGTGTGGGACAACTATCCGGACTTGCTGGCCACCCACAAGGCGGTAACGGACATGACGCCGGAGAACCAGAAGCAGGCGAACTCCTCGGTGCCGTTCCATCCCGGCGCAGCGAAGTTCTTCGCCGAGAAGGGCATCAAGCTCTCGTAACGGCAGCAGGCACGGGCCGGGGCTTCCATTCGAGGTGGGAGCCCCGTTCCTTTTTGGGGGCGGGGACGACATGACAGTACAGGCCGAACTGCTGAGCGACGAAGAGCGTCGCAAGGTCGAGGAACTGATCGAGCAGGAGGAGGGTGGCGTCAGCCGCTTCGCCGGCTGGTACGGCCGGTTTCTGACGTCGATCGCCGTCGCCATGACGTTGTTCCATCTCTACGCAGCCGCCAGCACGATCGACCAGCAGAGCCTGCGCGAGATCCATGTCGCCTTCGCCCTGTCCCTGGTGTTTTTGTTGTTCCCGGCGGTGAAGAGCTGGCGCAACCGCGTCGCGCCCTGGGACATCGTAGGCGCGGCCCTGTCGGTCGGCGTCATCTGGTACATGATGACGGGCGGCACCTGGACCAGCCTTGACGGCGTCGATGACTTCCTCGACCGCTACGTCTCGCCAACGCCCGAGGATCTGGTCGTGGGCGCGATCCTGATCGTGCTGGTGCTCGAGACGACACGCCGGGCAACGGGCTGGATCATGCCGGTCCTGTCGATGACGTTCTTCGCTTACGCGCTGTGGGGCAACTATCTGCCGGCGCCGTGGACCCACAAGGGCTACCCACTCTCCGACATGATCGCCGAGACGTACATGACGTTGAACGGCATCTTCGGCTCGGCGATCGATGTCTCGGCCAGCCTGATCGTGCTGTTCACCATCTTCGGCGCCATCCTGCAGGCTTCCGGCGCCGGCCGCTTCTTCATCGATTTCGCGCTCCGCGCAATGAAGGGCCAGCCCAACGCGGCCGGTCGCGCCGTCGTGCTGTCGTCGTTCCTGCTGGGTGGACCCTCGGGTTCGGGCGTCGCCACGACGGTGACCATCGGCACCGTTGCCTGGCCGATCATGCGCGAGGCCGGCTATGGAAAATCGGCGGCCGGCGGCCTGCTGGCCGCTGGCGGCCTCGGCGCCATCCTGTCGCCGCCAGTCATGGGCGCCGCCGCCTTCCTGATCGCCGAGTATCTCAAGATGTCGTATCTCGACATCGTGCGGATGGCGATCGTTCCCACCTGCCTCTACTACTTCGGCCTGCTGGTGATGACCGAGATCGACTCGCGCAAGTACGGTCTGCGCTCCGTCGACCCGGCGATCGACATGACGCTGGGCCAGCTCGTGCAGCGCTACGGTTTCCATTTCACGTCGCTGGTCTCGGTCGTCGTCCTGATGGTCTGGGGCTATTCGGCGACCTATGCGGTGTTCTGGTCGATCCTGCTCGCCATCCTGGTGAGCTTCCTGCGGGCCGACACCGCGCTGTGGCCGCGCAAGCTCTTTCCGGCCCTGGCCAACGGCGCGATCCAGGCGCTGGGGGTCGCCGCCACCTGCGCCTGTGCCGGTATCATCGTCGGCGTCA
>JAUXRT010000539.1 GCA_030681635.1 Reyranella sp. | reverse complement strand
GCTGCGCAAAGCCGCCACCCGTACTGTCAGCACTTTGTGGGACGCCGTCGGACAGCTCCTTCGACGCTTCAGCCCAACCGAATGCTCAAACTACTTCGCAAACGCCGGATATGGTCTACCCAACCGGAATCCGCTCTAGCCGCTTACGATCCTGCCAGGACACGAAGCTCAGGCTGTTCCTGATCAGATGGACGACGCAGGTCTGCACGGTCGTCCGGGGGAAGACGGCAGTGATGGCGTCGGGGAAGCCCTTGAGCCCATCGACCACGGCGAAGATGATGTCGTCGACGCCGCGGTTCTTGAGCTCGTTCATGACGCGCAGCCAGAACTTGGCGCCCTCACTCTGCTCGATCCACAGGCCCAGGACATGCTTATGGCCTTCGCAGTCCAGCGCCAGGGCCAGGTAGACGGCCTTGTTCCTGACCACGCTCTCGTCGCGGATCTTGACCCTGAGCGCATCGAAGAAGACCACCGGATAGACCGCATCGAGTGGCCGATTCTGCCACTCGCGAACCTCGTCGAGGACAGCGTCGGTGACGCGGCTGATCAGGTCGGGCGAGACGTCGACGGCATAGAGTTCGCGCAGGTGGCCCTGGATCTCCCGGACCGTCATCCCGCGGGCGTACAGCGAGATGATCTTGTCGTCGAAGCCGTCGAGCCGGGTCTCGCCCTTGGCCACGATCTGCGGCTCAAAGCTGCCCTTGCGGTCACGCGGCACCTCGATCTCGACCGACCCATCCTCGGTCAGCACCGTCTTGGGATAGCTCCCATTGCGGTTGTTGCCGGTCCCCCGGCCGGCGGGATCGCCCTTCTCATAACCAAGATGGTGCGTCAGCTCGGCGCCCAGCGCCCGCTCGAGCAGTGCTTTCTTCAGCTGCTTGAACAGGCCGTCTTCGCCCAGCAGGTCCTCCGGCTTCTCGTAGCCGGCCAAAAGCTCGTCAAGATGTTCTGGCTTGATAGGCATCGTGTGGTCCCCTTCCTAAGGTTACCCACGGATTGCCCACACACAATATTCCTGACACTTCCAGCTGCCACGATGACCCGATCGCCAACGACCAGCACGATCTCCATCGCGCCCGCCGACGGCGGCGGCACGGGCGTCGAAGCCGCCTCGACTTTGGTGTGATCACCGCCGGCACGAACCTGGTCGGCTCATCCGCATATGCCGACGCAACCGGCCCCATCACCCGGCGCCACGAGAACAACAGGTTCGCATTGACGTCGTGACGCCGGGTCACCGCCGATACCGACGCCCCGCGCTCGGACTCTCCGCAACGATTCGCCACTTCTCGTCTTCAGGGCGCACCGGCGGCGGTGTTTAGCGGCAGCGTCTGGTCTCGAAACTGACATCTACGATCGTGTCCATCAGGGCTAAGCCGACACCATCATCGTGCCCTCGAGCCCACCAATCTTCACGATTAGATCTTTAGCGTACAGGCGGCTCACCGCAGGAATACCTTGGGTCTCTGGTCGCCAGCTTGACCAAGGGGGAGGCACTGCCAACAATTGTGCCAAAGAATCCTTACGTCATCCATTCTGGAAATCGACTTGCACGGCAATATCCAGCCACGCGGAAATCGTCGGCAAGGAGCCGACGCCAAATTTCGCTCTCTCGGTGGCCTTTAGCCGTATCGCCGCCCTCTACCGGCACATTCGCGAGACCGACAGGGCCGTGCTCGCCTCAGACAACCGCTGGCAGGAAGCGGCGGAGAGAAGACGACTGAAATCCGACAATCTCCGCAGGCGCGGCCGCCTTCCGCCAATCCTGCGATACCTCAAACTGCCCTTCCAACGATGGTGCCGATGGCGGCGGTCAGCCCCATCGCCGAGGCACCCCAGAAAGTCACGCGCACTGTTGCTCGGAAAACGTTCGCACCTCCCGCTCGTGCCCCGATCGCGCCCAGGAGGGCCAGGAAGCCCAAGGAGGCGGCCGAAACGATCGGGGCCAGCATATTGGCTGGCGATATGACAACCATCACCAACGGCATGGCGGCGCCAACGGCGAAAGTGGCGGCGGAAGTCAGGGCCGCTTGCATCGGGCGGGCAGTGGTGAATTCCGATATGCCCAGTTCGTCACGAGCGTGAGTGGCCAAGGCGTCCTTCGCCATCAGCTGTTCGGCAACTCGGCGAGCAAGCTCTCGATCGACACCGCGCTTCACGTAGATGTCGGTGAGTTCGCCGTGCTCAAGCCCGATGTTCTCACTCAACTCCTTTCGTTCGCGTGCTAGATCCGCCCGTTCGGTGTCGGATTGTGAGCTTACCGAAACATATTCGCCGGCTGCCATCGACATAGCGCCAGCTACCAGCCCTGCGATACCCACTATGAAAACCTCGTTCTGCGTAGTGGCGGCTGCTGCAACACCGACGATCAAGCTCGACGTTGAGACAATGCCATCGTTAGCCCCGAGCACCGCTGCTCTCAACCATCCAATGCGATCGACGAGGTGGCTCTCCGGGTGCAAGTGAAGACGGCTCATCCATACCTCCCGCCTGTCAGATCAAGATGATCACAATCCAAGCCGTTAGCCACGAAAATGACTGAGAACAACGACAAAGCTTGGCTCCGAGCGACAAAGTCGAAGGGCCAATAAAATTCTGGTCCCTCGCAACTCGGACCTCAAAATTCTTGATCGACCCGCGGATCACAGAAGTCTCAACTCTTCAGCGCAAAAATGCTTCTTAAAACCCGAGTTCCCGCAAGTTCATGGAGGAGCGCAACGGTGGCGTGTCCAATGAGATAGACCCACATCACGTTCCCAAGAACTCCATGGAGATCAAGAACCCACTGAGCCGTGCTTGACGAAAGCGGGAGAAGCCAGCCACCGGCGCCTGTAATCACCATGCCAGTTGCAGCACACAAGCCTAGCCCATGTACCGCACTCGCTGCAGGCCGCTCGGACGCAAAGTGTAGCCTGAGTCGGCGCAAGCTTGCCCAGTGCGCTCGAAGATCTTGAAAGAGTGCCTGGCGACCAATTCGCGAGAACCACGGGAACAACGCACCAATGCCCGGTTCATGCCGGCGAACCACCGTCCAGAGCCAGAAAGAAGCCACTATGCCCAGGCTCGCAATGCCTACGGTCTCATGCAACTCGAACGCCACGTTTCCCGGTTTGGTTGCCTTTGGCACCTCCATCACCAGACTGACAGTAAGTTGATGGACGATCGCGCCTGCAAGAAGAAAATGCAGGAGCCGAGTAGGCCAAGAATGTACGGCTGTCGGTAACATGATGCCTCCGAGGGTTCCTATTCTAAGCATTTGCGGTATACACCGCCTGTTCAAGCTCGCGTCTCCAAGCTGCAATGGCAGTTTGGCCCCGACATTTTCAAGAGTTAGGTCGCCGCGAAGCGTTTGGGGTAACGGAAACCAGTTCACAGTGACGTAAAGTCGTCCAACTACGGCGCGATGACCAAAAGTGGCTCGTCTCAATCGTCAAGATCATCGACCACTGACGCCGAAGCTAGAGACAGCTTGAGACACTTCACAATATCGTCCCCAGTCTTGCCTTGGCAGACTATTGGCTCACCGCAGAACCGCGCAACAAGGAAAGGGTCCTTCAATGCCGCGACCGTGTCGGCACTAACAAGGACCGTGACTACTTCGTCGGCGACCATAAACTCTTTGCCCACCTGTTCGAGGCGCTGAGCCACATTCACCGTATCTCCCACCACCGTGTAGTTGACCCGGTCGGCTGAACCTATGTTGCCGGCGACGACCGGCCCAGAGTGTATCCCGACACGGACTCGGATCGGAGGCCTGCCCTCACTTTGGCGAGCGACATTATCGTCTTGAAGCGCACGGGCAATTGCGAGAGCAGCCCGTACCGCCGAATCAGCGTGACCGGCCGAGCCGCCGATGCCTCCCCACACCGCCATGACCGCATCACCGATGAACTTGTCGACCACTCCGCGTTCGCGCTCGATACACGCGCCCAGAAGCGCAAAGTGGTGGTTCAGCAGATCGGCGACTTCGTCGCCGGGCATGTTCCGAGTTAGCTGGGAGAACTGAACTATATCGGTAAACATCACCGTGACGAGTTGTTTTCGGGAGACCAACCCCGCTTCACCTGCCTCCATGATCCGGCGAATAAGGCTTTTCGGCACGTAGGCGCCAAACCAATTGAGCGCATCACGCGCCCGGTCCAGACTATAGCCAGCGTCGTCGATCTCGCGCACCCGCGACGGCTGATAGTAGACTTGGCCGAATTGCAGTCGGCCTATTGCCTTGGCAGCCGAAGTTATCGTACCGATCAGGCGCCCGACCTTGAGGCTGATGGCCACCGCGAGCAGAAAAGCGAACACAAGGCTCCCCGCGCCAACGAGCGCCCCCCAAGCAAGGCTCGAGAGAGCCCCCGTGACTTCTTCGATCGGGAAGTAGCGGCCAACGAACCAAGGATCCGGGCCATAGCCAGATACAACGCGATGCACAAACAACCATTTCTTGCCGCCCATCTCCGCCACGTGTCCGAGGGCGCGGACATCACCATCGAACCACATGTTCTGGGCAGGTTCATTCCAAATCGCAGCAAGCACGGCATCATCGACCTCATCAATCCTGGGCAACGGCTTCTGCTCCGAAAGACCTAACCCCCGGGGATCGTTCAAGCGATGATGGGCCAATACTTTGTCGTGACCGACGATTATGAAACTCGCGCCATTGCTTCTGGGATTTGCATCCGAGGTTCGTTCGGAGAGTTGGCTTATGGCCAAGGCAACCACGAAGGCGCCGACGAACGAGCCGTCCGCGCCATATATCGGTGCTGCCAGTTCAACAACTGTCTGTCCCGCTGTGAAACTCCAACGCAGCGGCCCCCACAAAATCCCGGGTCCGGCTTGTCGAACTCTGGCTTTAAGGAGGAGTAACGGCTGCTCTGCCTGCAGTGCTTCATTATACTGAGCAGATCCGTCCGGTGCGCGAACCACACGATGCACGCGCTGATCGGATCCGTGGAACTCGGCTATCATCACACCCGGCATCCGATTGACAGCCAGGCTCAGCATTTCGGCCATCTCGTTGATTGCAGTGCGTTGTAGGTGTCGAGCACTTACAAGAACAGCAAGAAGCCCGATCTCTTCCGCAACGGGGTTGAGCAACGCCCTGACTCGTTGGACTTCGTCTTCGACGAGGCGACGCGCGCGATCGTGCAGCATGTTCTCTGTGGTGATAGTCGCGCCGTAGAGCAGAAAGAAGTAGGCGACGCTCGAGATGACAGCGACTAGGGAGAACGCCGATCCAAGAACGGCGACCATCGGAATCCGCCGCTTACGCGACATCGTGAGACGATCCGACTTGCGCGGCTGGCCATCGATCATGGCATTTCTCTGCACTCAAATGTCATTGTTTCATTGGGGCAGCGGCGCATAGTGCTTTGGCATGACAGTAATGCTGGAGTCTTTGTCATCAGGCAATGTAGTTTGAACACACGTTTATCGGTCTGTTATGTGGCATTACTGCTCCGTGCTTGTTCGACGGGCCGATCAATGGCGTCAGCTTCACAGCCTACGTCGAGCAATTGCTGATTCCCACCCTCAGGCCCGGCGATAGAGGCTTCGTAAGCATATGGCGTAGACGTAATACTCATTTTTTCGTCGTTCGTGGCGCTTTTCAATGACTTTGCGACGCCTTCCCGGAAGGACAATTGCGGCGGAAGCACCACGGAAGCAGGCGGTGGCTTGACGCGCGGGACGCATGCGCCTCAGACAGGGCGTCCCATCAAGTTCAGGACCACGGATTCTTCGACGATCCGCGAACCCAAGCTCCGCAAGCGCATCTTCGAGATGGTCAAGGCCGTGGCGGCGCGAGCCACGACGAACCGCTCAGCCGCCGCAAGAATCACTTAGCAGCAGCACTCGATGCCTGCGGGGGCGGCGGTCCCTGTCCGCTCACCATCAGCGTGGTCGGCTCGGCGGTCAATCGTGGCGCCACGCTGGCCGCATCACCCTTGCGGCCGGCATCAGCATCGGATCGGCCATCACCATCGGCTGCTTCGGCCTGCTGGGCAT
>JAUXRT010000537.1 GCA_030681635.1 Reyranella sp. | reverse complement strand
GCCGCGCATATAAACCATGCCGTTGATCGAGCTGGTGCCGCCCAGCACCTTGCCGCGCGGCTGATACATGACGCGGCCGTTGAGTTCGGGTTCGGGCTCGCTGTCGAACATCCAGTTGACCTTCGGATTGTTGAAGGTCTTGTGATAGCCGAGCGGCACATGGATCCAGGGATAGGAGTCCTTCGGCCCTGCCTCGAGCAACAGCACGCGGAAGCGGCCGTCCTCGCTCAGGCGGCCCGCGACGGCGCAGCCGGCCGAGCCCGCGCCGGTGACGATGAAATCGTACGAACCCTCGTCCTGCATTCCGCCCTCGTTGCTCTTGCTGTTTTTTACGAGCGTAGAGCGATTCCCCCGGGCGTGCTAGAAATCACGGATGAAAACCAAGCTCCTCGGCCGCACCGGCGTCTCCGTCTCCGAGCTCTGCTTCGGCACCATGTCCTTCGGCGGCGATGCCGACGAAGCCACTTCGGCCGCCATGTACAAGGCGGTCCGTGATGCCGGCATCAACTTTTTCGACTGCGCCGACGAGTACAACAAGGGTGTGTCGGAACAGATCCTCGGCCGCCTGGCGAAAGGCCATCGCGACGATCTTGTGCTGACCACCAAGTGCTTCAGCCCGCACAGCGACGACATCAACGCGCGCGGCAGCTCGCGCCGCCATGTGGTCCGCGCAGTGGAGCGCAGTCTTCGCCACCTGCAGACCGATCACATCGACGTGCTGTTCCTGCACAAGTTCGATCCTCTGACGCCGATCGAGGAGATGATGCGCGGGCTGGAGGACGTGGTGCGCTCGGGCAAGGTTCTCTATCCCGCCGTCAGCAATTGGGCGGCATGGCAGACGCAGCGTGCGGTCGATCTCCAGGAGCGCCACAACTGGGCGCGCCTGCAAGTCATCCAGCCGATGTACAACCTGGTGAAGCGCCAGGCCGAGGTCGAGTTGCTGCCGATGGCCCAGGCCAACGGCATCGGCGTCATTCCCTATAGTCCCGGCGCGGCCGGGCTTCTTTCGGGCAAGTATCTTGGCCAGGCCACCGGGAGGCTGAAGACCAACAAGATGTACGAGGCGCGCTACGGCGAATCCTGGACCTTCGAGGTCGCGGAGAAGTTCGTCGCCTTCTGCAGGCAGAAGGGCATGCACCCGGTCAGCGCCGCCATCGCCTGGGTGGGATCGCATCCCGGCATCACCGCGCCCATCGTCGGCGCCCGCAACCTCGACCAGCTCAAGGACTCGCTGGCCTCGGTGAAGATCGACATGACGCCCGAGCTGCGCGCCGAGATCTCCGCCCTTTCACCCACGCCGCCACCCGCCACGGACCGGCTGGAGGAACAGAAGGCCGCGAAGGGCTAGAGGGACGGCCCCCGCAACGCGGCGGATTTGTAGCGAAGTCAAACGTCGGCGACAGCGGGCTTGGTGCTGCCGCAATGGCTGCAGCGCTCGCTCGCCGTGGCGCGCAATCCCCGACAGCCCGGGCAGACGCCCATCTCGAACCGCGAAAGATCGCGCAGCGGCCGGTTGTTCGGGGCCGAAGGAGCGGCGAATAGATCATCGAGCCATTTGACGCGCATGCGCATCAGCTTAGCGCCGCGCGCTGAATTCTGTCACTCTCGCCCGACACCCGCCGGAGCTTAAAAATCTTCAATCTCTACCTAGCGCTCGGCGCCATGACGGTGCAGCAGTCCTTCGCGACGCTGGGACGCTCGACGGTGCCGTTGATTGCCGCCGCCATCGTGCTCGACCTCGGCGTCGATCCGGCGTTGGTCGGCGTCTATCTTGCCATCGGCGCGGTCGCGGGCTTCATCACGACCATGGGCTGCGGCGGCTTCATCATCCGCTACGGCGCGCTTCGCATGACCCAGGTCGGCATGCTGGCGCTGGCCGCAGGCCTTGCCGTCACCACCGCGGGCTGGCTGCCGCTGTTTGCGCTGGGTGCCTTCGTGGGCGGCCTCGGCCAGGCACTCTCGACGCCCTCCAGCTCGCACCTGCTCGGCCGGCTCTCGCCGCGGCACCTCGCGCCGTTGATCTTCTCGATCAAGCAGACCGGCGTGCCGGCGGGGCTGATGCTGGCAGGCGTGGTGGCGCCGGTGCTGGCCGTCGATTCAGGCTGGCGCGCGGCGCTGCTCGTCGTGGCCGGCCTCTGCCTTGCCACGGTGGTGGCGCTGCAACCGCTCCGCGGGCGCTTCGACACCGACCGCAATCCCGCCCAACCACTGTCGCCTGCCGATATCCGCGCCAATGTCGCGAGTGTCCTGCGTGACCCGGCGTTGCGCACGCTCTGCATCGCCATGTTCAGCTTCGTCGGCCTGCAGTCGCTCTTCACCGGCTTCTTCGTTCTCTATCTCGTGCGCGGCCTCGGCTACGACCTCGAACGCGCCGGCATCGTGTTCGCCATTGCCGTCGCGGTCGCCGTGCCGGCCCGCATCGGCTGGGGCTGGCTGGCCTCGCGCCTTGTGAAGCCCGCGACCCTGCTGGCGCTCCTCGGCATCGCCATGGCGGGCGCCGCAGTCCTGACGGCGCTCATCGATCCCGTCTGGCCGACCTGGGCGGCCACGGGGATCGCTATCGCCTTCAGCGTCACCGCCGTGAGCTGGCACGGTGTGCTGCTGGCCGAGGTGGCGCGGCTCTCACCCTCGGGCCGCATCGGGGCCACGACCGGCGCGGTGCTGGCCTTCGGCGACGCGGGCTCGCTGGTCCTGCCGCTGCTGTTCAGCGCGGCGCTGTCGATCACCGGCGGTTACGGCAGCGGGTTTTTGATCGGCGGGATACTGGCGCTGGGAGTAGGGATCACAGGCCTGTGGCGGCGGGTCAACCCCGCCGCCGCGGGCTAACGGGAATGCGCTACTTGCGGTCCTTGTACGGCGGCACCGGATAGACTGCCTTCGCGGTGGCGACCTCGGGCGGATAGATCACCTCCGGTCCGTTGGGCATGTTCTGCATCACGGCGAACTCGTTCTTGAACTGCTTGCCGGTGGCGTCGATCTGGTACGGACCAGTGACCGTGACCATCTTGTCGTTGAGCTTGAGCGCGGCTTCCTTGAGCTTGGCGGCGTCGAGTGACTGGGCCTCGGTGATGATCTGTTCCACCACCGCGCCGGCGCCATAGGCCAGCGCCGTCTGGAAGTCGGCGGCATACTGGGCATTGGGGAAGAGCTTAGCGTAACGCTCCATCATCTGCGCCCGATTGAGGCCGCTGGTGACTTTCCAGTTGATCTTGTCGTTCAGCAGCGTCTGGCTGAAGTGGTACTGCGCGTCCTTCCCGATGGCGAGGAACTGGGGCTGCGAGGCGTAGACGAAATATACGCCCTTGAAGTCGGCATTGGTTTCGCGCAACTGGCGCGCGATGGTCATCTGGTCGCCTTCGTAGGCAGTCGGCATGAAGACGTCGGCGCCGCTCGCCTTGGCCTTCTGGATCAGGATGTTGAAGTCCTTCGTTCCCTTGGCGAACTTCTCGTTCATGGTCACTTCCATGCCGAGGCTCTTCGCCTCCTCGATCGCGCCGTTGGTCAGGGCGGCGGGGAACGGCTCATCGAGATAGGCGAAGGCGATCTTCTTGACGCCGAGCTTGCCGAACGCCTTGACGCCGGGCCGGCCGAGCAGCGTCCCGGCCTGCTGGGTCGCCGAGACCACGTACTTGTAGCCCTGCTGGTAGATCGAATCGGCCGAGGCCGACCAGATCACCATGAACTTGTCGTTCGTCTCCGTGGTGTTGACGGCGGCGGCCGTCAGCGTCGATCCGAACGGTCCGAAACAGAGGTCGACCTTCTCTTCCTTGATCAGGGTTTCGTAGACCTTGGGAATGGTGGTCTTGTCGCTGCGGTCGTCGAGCTTCACGAGTTCGACCTTGCGCTTGACGCCACCGATCGAAATGCCGCCGCGGCTGTTTACGTCGTCGACCCAGATCTCGGCCCCGCCCAGGCCCGACTGGGCGGCGAGGGCGAAAGTGCCGGTCGATGAAACGGTCATGCCGATGCGGATCGGCTTGGCGCCCTGTGCCCGCGCACTGCCGATGGCGAGTGCGCCGGCTGCGGTGGCGATAAGGGTCCTTCTGGGCAGCTTGAAAGCCATCTTGGTCCTCCCTTGGATATCAAAGCCTAGCCTTCGCCGGGCCGGTCGTCACGCGTCGATGCGATAGTCGACCCACTCGGCGATCAGGTCGCGCAGGCCGCTGTCCTTCTGGAAATCGCTGGCCGCGCCATCGACCTTGTTCTGGCCCAGTTCCAGCACGTAGAGATGACCGGAGATGCGCACGCACTGGCGCACGTTCTGGTCGACCAGCAGGACGGTGATCCCCTGGGCCGGCAGGCCGGCGATGAATTCGTAGATCTCGGCGCTGATGCGCGGCGCGATCATCGCTGTCGGCTCGTCGAGCAACAGGACACGCGGCTGCAGGGCCAGCGATCGCCCCAGTTCGAGGAAACGCTGCTGGCCGCCGCTCATGGATCCAGCCATGTCGCGCCGTTTGTCGCGCAGCATCGGGAATTGGGCGTAGGCGCGCTCGACCGCGGCCTCGACGCGGGCCCGGTCGCGGCGGAACGACCAGCAGGCGAGCCGGAGGTTGTCGTCGACCGAAAGCTCGTTGAACAGGCTGCGATGCTGGGGCACCAGTGCGATGCCGTGGTCGATGAACTTCCACGGCGGCAGGCCGGTGACTTTTTTGCCGTCGATCAGGACGTCGCCCGCCACCGGCTTCAGCAGCCCGTAGAGCGCCCGCAGCGCCGTCGACTTACCCGCGCCGTTGGGACCGATCACGCCGGTGATCATGCCCGGCCGGACCTTGAGGGAAAGCCCGCGCAGGATGCGGATATCGCCGTGGTAGGCGACATCGACTTCGACGAGTTCCATTGCTGCCGGCACTTGCTGCGTCGGGTCCGTCATCGTCACGTCCCCAGGTAGGCTTCGATGACGGCGGGATTGCCGCGGATATCGTCGACGCCGCCTTCGGCGATGACCTTGCCCTGGTTGAGGGCCACGACCCGGGTCGAGAGCCGGTAGATCGACGTCAGGTCGTGGCTGATCAGCAGGACCGCCTTGCCGGCGCCGGACATTTCCTCGATGCGCTCGATCATGAACTTGCACAGTACCGGATGAACGCCGGCAAACGGCTCGTCGAGCATGACGATGGGCGGATCCGGCATCAGCATGCGGGCCATCTCGAGCAGCTTCTGCTGGCCGCCCGACAGTTCCTCGGCGTAGTTGTGGCGCAGGTCGATCAGCTGCATGCGCGCCAACATGCCCTCGGCGCGCTCCGTGAGCTCGGCGTCGGAAGCGCGGTGGTCGAGCACCGGCACCAGCAGATTGTCGATCAGCGACATCTTGCGGAAGACACGTGGCACCTGGAAGGTGCGGCCGATGCCCTTGTGGGCGACGACGTGCGGCGGCTGCCCGGTGACGCGCTCGCCCGAAATGAACACGTCGCCGCCATCGGGCCGGTAGAGCCCGCAGATGCAGTTCATCAGCGTCGTCTTGCCGGCGCCGTTGACGCCGATGATGCCCAGCGTCTCGCCGGCGGCAGCCTGCAGGTCGACACCGTCCAATGCCACCAGGCCGCCGAAGCGCTTGGTGAGGCCGCGGGTTTCGATCGCGATGCTCATTTTTTCGTGCTCGTGCCAAACAGGCCGGACGGCCGCAGGAAGATCGTGCCGACCAGGATCGCGAAGCCCACGATCTGGGCCAGCGCCTGCGGCAGGAACACCGTCGCCATCTGTTCGGCCAGGCCGAACAGAACGCCGGCGACCAGGGCGCCCACCGGATTGCCGAGGCCGCCCAGCACAACGACGATGAAAGCGATGATCGTGTACTCGGTGCCGGAGAAGGCGTTGAACGCCGGGAACACCAGCGCCACCAGAACGCCGGTGACGCCGGCCAGCGCTGTCGCCAGGGCGAAGGCGAAGGCCGAGAGCCGCACGATGTCGACACCGACGATCTGGATCGCCTCGGGGTTCATGATCGCCGCACGCAGCGCCTTGCCCGGCAGGGTGCGGAACAGGAACAGGGCGAGGCCGGCCGAGATCACGGCGGTGATCGCCAATGCCACCAACCGCGCGGTCGAGACGTAGATCGGCCCCACCTGTATCGAGATCGGCGTAAAACTGTAGTCGATCGAGCGCGAATCGGCCTCGAACAGCAGCAGCATCAGGGCCGCCGCCGTGATCGACACGCCATAGAACATCAGGAACGACATCAGCTCTGGGTCATCGCTGCGCGACAGGCGCGGGATCAGCACATAGTAGAGGCCCCAGCCGGCCGCGAAGAAGGAGATCGCCGCCACCGGCAGGGCGAGCAGCGGCGGCACGTTCAGGCTGGTGAACAGCACGTAGGCGAAGAAGGAGCCCGCAATCACGAACTCGCCGTGGGCGAAGTTCACCACCCGCAACACGCCGTAGAGCAGTGTGAGGCTGACGCCGACCAGGGCGTAAATGCCGCCCACGATCAGGCCGTTCACGATGCCGTTCAGGATCAGAAGTTCCATGACCCCTCCCTACGGCACGTAGCGGCGCCACTGCGGCTTGCGCCGCAGTATGCTGCCGACGATCCCACGCGGCAGGAACAGCACCAAGGCCACCGTGGCCACGCCCAGGATCAGGAGGTTGAGGAGCGGGAACTGCCGCCAGATCAGCTCGTCGAGCCAGACCATGGCGACCGCGCCGATGATCGGGCCGGTGACCGTGCCCAGCCCGCCGGCGACGGCGTAGATCACCGTCTTGGCGGTGATCAGCGTGTTGAAGGCGGTCTCTGTGTCGACGACATTGGTGTACCAGGCTTCTACGCCGCCGCAGACCGCCGGGAAGAATGCCGCGATCATCCAGCCGTAGAGCCGCACGCGCGGCACGTTGATGCCCATCATCTCGGCCGCATCAGCGTCGTCCCGCGTGGCGCGCAGCGCCTTGCCCAGTCGCGAGCGCGACAGCCACAGGATGGTGGCCAGCGCCACCACCATCACGGCCATCATGACGTAGAAGCTCTGCACCGGATGCGCTCGGCTGCCGAGTTGGAGACCGAAACTGCCGCCCGTGATCTCCTCCGGCATATTGGTGATGACCAGGCGGCAGATGCCGGCCAGGGCCAGGCTCACGATACCGAAATAGATGCCGGAGAGACGAAGTGTCGGCGCGAACAGCAGCGCCAGAACCAGACCCGCAACACCGGAGAAGGGGAGCGCGAGGAACACCGGGAAGGCCGCTTTCTTCACCAGGATCGCCGTCGTGAAGGCGCCGATCCCGTAGAACGCCACATAGCCGAACGGCAGGTAGCCGGAGAAGCCCGAGGACACGTTGAAGGCCGACGCCATCGTGATCCAGAGCATCAGGTAGAAGTGGAAGGCGACATTGAGCCCGAAGACTGGGACCAGCGCGAAATAGATCATCAGCGCGCCGCCGATCAGTGCCACGAGCGTGAAATAGATGCGGTCGGCCGAATCTTGCGGGCGGGAGGAGACAGGCATCATGCTTTGTAGGTTACGTCGAGCCGCGTTGCTAGGGCGTCAGCGGCGCTTGACAGCGAACAACAGCGCCAGCGGCATCGTGAGCAGGGGCACCAGGGTCATCAGGTAGAAGGCGTTGATATAGCCGATCATCGAGGCCTGGCGCTGGATCTCCGAGCTCAAACGCGCCTCCACCTGGCCGCCGGTGCGGCCGAAGGCATTGATCCAGGGCGCGATCAGGTCCTGCGTGAAGGCGGTAATCCCGCTCGTCAGGTTGACATGAGCCTCGGCGGTGGCATGTGCGAACACGACCAGGGTCAGCGAGATGAAGACGCTGCTGCCGAGCATGCGCACCAGGGCGAAGATGGCGTTGCCCTGGGTCAGGAGCCGGCCCTGCAGGGTTGAGAAGGCGAGCACCGCCATCGGCGTGTAGCAGAGCCCGAATCCGAAGCCGTGCAGGATATTGGTCCACATCACGTCGTTGGCCGTGAGGTTGATGTCGAGCGAGGCCATCCAGAAGCCGGCAAAGGCCTGGATGGCAAGACCGAGGAACAGGCAGAAGCGGGGGTTGATCCGGGTCAGCTGGGCCACGACAAAGAAGGAGGCGAGGTTGCCGAGCCCGCGCGCCGCGATCAGGTAGCCGATCATCGTTTCCGGATAGCCGAGCAGTTCCTGCAGGAGGGGCGGGAACAGCACCATGGGCGTGTATTGCAGCATGCCCATGACCAGGGCGACGGCGATGCCGACGGAGAAGTTGCGGTCCCGAAACGTGGCCATGTCGAACAACGGCGCCCGTGCCGTAGCCATATGGATGGCGAACATGGTGGCGAACAATCCGGCGATGACGCACTCGGCGATGATCTCGGGCGAGTCGAACCAGTCGTTGCGCTGGCCGCGGTCGAACACGAGCTGGGCCGCCGCGATCGCGATGGCGATGAAGACATAGCCGACATAGTCGAAGCGCTGCGCCGTTCCTTTCTC
>JAUXRT010000533.1 GCA_030681635.1 Reyranella sp. | reverse complement strand
GTTCGACAGCGGCGCGGCGCCGACCAGGCCGACGGCGGCCTGGACATTCTGCGCCTGGACGGCCTTGACCACGTCGTTGGGCGTGATGTCGAGGCTCGACATGCGGTCGAGGTTGAGCCAGACGCGCATGGAATAGTCGAGCGCGCCGAACAGCGAGGCATCGCCCACGCCCGGCACGCGGCGCAGCGTGTCGAGCATGGTGATGGTGGCGAAGTTCGACAGGAACAGCGCGTCGCGCGTGCCCTTGGGTGAATAGATCGCAACCACCTGCAGCAGCGCCGAGGACTGTTTCTTGGTCGTGACGCCGTTGCGCTGGACCTCGGGCGGCAGCAGCGCCAGCGCCTGGTTGACGCGGTTGGTGACGTTCACGGTGTTGAGGTCGGGGTTTGAGCCGACTTCGAAGCTGACGTTGAGCTGGTAGCTGCCGTCGCCGCCCGAGGTCGACTTCATATAGATCATGCGCTCGACGCCGTTGACCTGCGCCTCGATGACCTGGGCCACGCTCTCCTCGACCGCCTGCGCCGAGGCGCCCGGATAGCTGGCGGAGACGCGTACCTGCGGCGGCACGATGTCGGGGAACTGCGCCACCGGCATCACGGTCATGGCGATGACGCCGGCGATCGAGATCACCGTCGAGATGACGAAAGCCAGCCGCGGGCGGCGGATGAACAGCGACGAAATTGTCATGGAATTACTGCTTCTTCGCGGGAGCCGCGGCCGGCGCCTCTGTCGGGGCCACGACCATTCCCGGCCGCACGCGCTGCTGGCCCTGGATGATGACCTTCTCGCCCGCCTTCAGTCCCTCGGTGATGGCGATCAGCCCGTCGCGCGCGACGCCGGTCTTGACCCGGCGCTGCTCGGCCACGTTCTTGTCGTTGACGATGAAGAGATAGGAGCCGGTCTGGTCGAGCGCCACGGCGGCCTGCGGCACCGCCACCACGGTCGGCACCTTCTCGCCCTCGACGATCACGCGCACCGTCTGGCCGTCGGTCAGCAGTCCCTGCTTGTTGTCGAACACGGCGCGCACCATCTGGCCGTCGGTCTTGGCATCGGCGGTGACGTCGATGAAGTCGAGCTTGCCCTTGCCCTCGTAGATGCTGCCATCGGCCAGCCGCAGGCGCACGATGAGGCCGTCGCCCGAGGCGGAGGTGTCGCGCCGCGCTTCGAGCAGCTCGCGCTGGGTGATGGAGAACAAGATGCGGATCGGGTTCTCGCTGACCACGGTGGCGAGCACGCCCGAATCGGGACCGACGATGTTGCCCGGCGAGACCGCGGCCCGGCCGACGCGGCCGGCGATCGGCGATTTGATCTGGGTGTAGGAGCGCTGGATCTGGGCGTCGCGGAGCTGGGCCGAGGCGTCCTCGAGCTGGGCCTTGGCCTGGAGCTGCTCCGACAACCGCTGGTCATAGGTCACCTGGGTGCCGGTCTTGCTGCGCAGCAGTTCCTCGGCACGATGGAGCTGGAGTTCGGCGTTGGTGAGGGCGGCTTTGGCGGCATCGCGCTGGGCGATCTTCTGGTCGACCGTGGCCTGGTAGGGCTCGGGTTCGATGGTGAACAGGATCTGGCCTTCCTTGACCAGGTCGCCGTCGCTGAACTTGCGCGGCCCGAGGAAGCCCTTGACCCGGGCGCGCAGCTCGACCTTGTCGACCGCGGCGGCCCGGCCGATGAACTCGGCCTGCTCGGCGATCGGCTTCAGCTCGGCGGGCTGGACCAGCACGGCGGGGGGCGGTGCACCCTGCTGGGCCCCGGCCGGCACGCCTGGTGCCGTCGCCAGAGCCACCCCGAGAAGCGCCAAAGCCCATAAACGCCGCTCTTGCATTGTCTTTGTCCCCGCTCGTCCGTAACGTTCGGACACTGCCTTAATTCGACAAAACGGTCACTGTATTTCCGGGCGGGAAAGGAGGGTTGTAATGGCAGTGATGCGTTGGTTTTGTCTCGTTCTATCGCTGGTGTTCGCCGTCGCGGCTCCAAGTGCTTCCGCCCAGACGCGGGACAGTTTCTCGAATCCGGCCGAATACGACTCCTATATGACGGCGCTCAACACGCGCGATGCCGCCAAGCGCGCCACGGCGATGGAGGTCTTCATCGCATGGTATCCCAACACCACGCTCAAGACCGAGGCCCACGAGCAGGCTATCGCTGCCTGGCAGGCCGCCGGCCAGCCGGCCAAGGCCGACGTCATCGCGGCGCGGCTGCTGCAGTTCGATCCCGACAACGTGCGGGCGCTGGCCAACCGCGCCTATGCCGGACGCATGCGCGCCGCATCGGGCGATGCGGCGGCCCTCGTGCCCGCGGTCGCCGCGGCAGAGCGCGGCCTGGCGGTGCTGCCCAAGTGGCAGAAGCCGCTGGCGCTCACCGATGCCGCCTTCGCGCGGACCAAGGAACAGATGGCGGGCGTCTTCCACGGCACGCTGGGGTTCGCAGCACTGCAGGCCAAGGACTACGACCGGGCGCGACGCCATTATCGCCAGACGGTCGCCGCCGAGCCCGACAATCTCCAGGACGTCTACCAGCTCGCCGTCGCGCAGCTCGAGGGCACGCCGCTCGACGCCGTCGGGTTCTGGTACGCGGCCCGATCGATCGCGATCGCGCGTGCGGCCAAGAACGAGGCGGCGGCGACCGACATCGACCGCTATGTCCGCTCGCGCTACCGCGTCTATCGCGGCAGCGAGGAAGGCTGGGCCGAACTGGTCGCGCGCGTCGCGGCGGGCGAGCGCGCGCCGCCGGACAATTTCGCCAAGTCGATTCCCCGCCTGCTGACGCCGCCCGAGGCCGCGCTGGTGCTGGTCGAGGACAACGATCCCGCGACGCTCTCGTTCGCCAACTGGGCGATGGTGCTGCGCCATCGCGACGCGACGCCCGCCAACAAGGTGGCAGCCGAGAAGGTCTGGCAGGCGATCCTCGACAAGCAGAAGGGCGGCGGGACGCGCCTCAAGATTCCGGTGAAGGTGATCTCGGCCACGCCCGATCGCATCGAGGCGGCGATCACCGACGAAAACCAGGCCGCCAACACCGCCGACCTCGTCGTGATGATGGCGCGCCCGCTCAGCCCGCTGCCGGCCGTCGGCGCCGGCATCTCCATCGTCGGCATGTTGAGCGACTATCGCGCCCAGCCCTTCATGTTCCTGATGACGCGGGCCGAGCTGGCGCCGGAATCGCTGCCTGTCGCCGGCGGCCGCTGCGCCGATCCCCGGCCGCAGATGTGCACCCGCGACTACCGGCCGGCGTGCGGGCTGCGCCGCGACGGCAGCCGCAAGACCTACGGCAATGCCTGCAGCGCCTGCGCCGACCCCGACGTGGTGACCCAGGAGGCCGGCGCCTGCCCTTGACCGGATCAGCTAATCGATTGGGATTGTTGACTATTTTCTAGAAGACCGACTCTTGCCAAGCTTTCGTCATTTTGATACTTAAGTGAATGCTTCACTATCAGGAACCCCTCGATCTTGCCTTTCAGGCGCTCGCCGATCCGACCCGGCGGGGCATGGTCGACCGGTTGAGCGAGGGGCCGGCTTCGGTCAGCGAACTCGCCCGGCCGTTCGACATGAGCCTGTCGGCGGTCGTGCAGCATCTCGCGGTCCTCGAGGCCAGCGGCCTCGTACGGTCGGAGAAGGTGGGCCGCGTCCGCACCTGCCGGATCGAGCCGCAGGCGCTCACCCTGGCCGAACGCTGGCTGGGCGAGCGGCGGGCGAGCTGGGAGCGCCGCTTCGATCGCCTCGGCGATTTTCTCGCCGAGGACTCCACGACATCACAGAGGAAGAAGCCATGACCGAACGTTCGACCAAACACGCGACCTTCACCCTTGAACGCAGGTTCGACGCCGCACCGTCGCGCGTGTTCCACGCCTATGCCGATCCCAAGGCCAAGGCGCGCTGGTTCGTCGGGCCGGAAGGCTGGGAGAAATCCGACCACAAGCTCGATTTCAAGGTGGGTGGCCGGGAGAGCGTCAGTGGCGGCCCGCCGGGCGGCCCAGTGCACTACTACAACGCACTCCATCAGGACATCGTGCCCAACGAGCGCATCGTCCTCAGCTATGAGATGCACCAGGACAAGACGCGGATTTCGGTCTCGCTGGGCACCACCGAATTCAAGCCGGACGGCAACGGCACCCGACTTGTCTACACCGAGCAGGCCGTCTTCCTCGACGGCCACGACGATGCCGGCAGCCGCGAGCGCGGCACCATAGGTCTGTTCGACCAGCTCGAGGCGTCGCTGAAGAGCTAGTGCGCCATCAACAGGGGCACGCGGCAGGACGAGATCACCTTGCCGGTGGCGCCGCCGAGACCGAGGAAGCTCATCACCTGGCCGCGGCCGTAGGCGCCCATGACCAGCAGGTCGGCGCCCTTGCCGTGGGTGTAGTCGAGCAGGGCGCGGCCGCGGGCGCGGCCCGACACGATGCCGGGATCGATCGCATCGATGGTCGAGGTAATGCCGTGCCGGCCGAGATTGCGCGCGAGGTATGAGGCGCCGACATCGTCGGGCTTGCTGCCGGCCACCAGGATCGTGACTTTTGCCGCCGCCTTGAGGAACGGCAGGGCGTACTCGACGGCGCGGGCCGCCTGGAAGCTGCCGTTCCATGCCACGATCACCGAGCCGAACACGCCGGTCGCGGCGGTGGGCGGTGCGATCATGACGGCGCGGGCGCATTCGTAGATGGCGGCCTCGACGGTTGCCGGCGCCACGTTCTCGGGATCGGCGCCGGGGCGACCGAGCACCAGGACATCCGCGCAGCGGCCCATCGCCACCAGCGTATCGAGGGTGGCGGTCTTGGCTGCCGTATAGGTGGCGCCCTTGATCGGGGCCACGATCTCCTTGTAGGCGCGCTCGGATTCCTTGGTGCGCTCCTCCAGCCGCTCGTCGTCGACATCGATGAGCAGCGGCATCGCCTCGCCGCTCATGGCCAAGCCGCCGACCATGCCGCCCGCGGGACCGACCGGCAGATGAAGCGCGTCCACGGTTCCGTCGAAGTTGGTGGCCACGCGGGCGGCCAGACGGAACGACATGGCGGCATCGGGACCGCCTTCGGACACGGCCAGAACGGACTTGATCATCGCGGACTCTCCCCCAAGGACAAATAGACGGGCGATTAAGAAGCGAATGGCGTCCGGCGTGCAAGCCGAGACTTTCGTCAGGCGCGCGCGGCCCTCAAGCTTGTGCGGATTTGGCGAGTGCGACCATTGTCTCGCCGAGAGGGTCGAGATTCTGGCCGGCTCGCAGGGCCGCGGCCAGAACCTCGTCCAGCGACCGGCCCGAGGCGATCGCGGCAGCCCCCCACATCAGAGCCGACCGCATGCCGCTCTTGCAGAAGGCGACGACACGGCCCGGCCGGGCAGCCAGCAGGCTGGCGAAGGCGCGCACCTGCTCGGGCGTGGCGCGCGGGCCGGAGAAGGGCAGGTCGAGGAACACCAGTCCGGCGGCCTCGGCGGCGGCGCGGAGGTCGGCGGTCCTGGGCTGGCCGAACAGGGCCTCGCCGTCGGGTCGGTTGTTCACCACCGCGACGTAGCCGGCGGCGGCGATCTCGGCCATGTCGTCGGGCTTGAGCTGGCCGGCGACGGCGACGCGGTCGTCGAGAGCGAGCAGGGCTGCGGGCATGAGCGGCCTATTCCATGATGATGGTCTTGTTGGCGATCTCGTGCTTGCGGATCCAGTGCACGACCGGCAACGCCAGCAACACCATCCACAATTTGCCGAGGATCTGGCCCGCGATATAGTCGAGGCTGCCGAAGGCCAGCCAGAGGAACAGCACGCTGTCGACGACGAGGCCCACGACGCTGCTCGCCAGCACCGCCAGCACCAGGCCGCGCGATTGCAGGGGCGTATAGACCGCGAAGTCGGCCAGCTCGGAAAGCAGGAAGGCCGCCGTCGACGCCACGATCAGCTGCGGCGGGGCGACGGCGCCCGACAGTGCCGCCCCGGCCACGATTGCGGTGATCGCCACCGAACGGCCGAGCCTGCGCTGCACCATGTCGCGCAACACCAGGGCGAGGCCGATCAGCAGAACGCCGGAGGGCGCCATCAGCGGGTGGCCCTCGGGCCCCCACGGCCACACCGGCACCAGACAAGGGCCGTGCGGGACGCAGACGGTGCCGACGTGGCCGATCATCCAGTTGGCGGCGGGAATGCAGGCGATGAACGCCAGGAAATAGGCGAGGGCCTCAGCCTTCTTTCGGAACGTCGTCATATGCGGCGCTCCTAGCAGGTCTCATGCCGGTCGGGAACCCGGTTCGGGTAGGGGCGTTACCAAGGGACACCCCAGGAGATTCCCAAGATGCTCATCGCCCGTCGCGCTGCCTTGAAATTTGCCCTGACGGCCGTTCCGGCGGCCTATGTCTCGACTGTATTCGTGTCGAGCGCCCATGCGGTCGATGCCCTGCCGGCTGCCCGGTTTGTCGGCTGGGCCCAGAACTTCAACGACTACGAAATCGCCGCTGGCCGCATGGCGCTTGCCAAGTCGGGCAACGAGATCATGCGCGGTTTCGCCACCCGCATGATCGCCGAGCACTCGGAAGCGGCTGAGATTCTGGTGAAGTCGCGCTCGGAGGCCGGCGTGTCCTATGCGCCGGATCCCGCGGCCTACCCCAATACGGTGAACGTGCTGCAGCGTCTGAATACACTGCAGGGACCGGAGTTCGACACCGCCTATGCCAATGCCGAGGTCGGCAGCCACATGAATGCGGTCGACCAGCTCGGTGCCTATTCGCAGAACGGCGACAACGGCACCTTGCGCCGCTACGCGCAGGCGCAGTTCACCAAGGCGAAGGAACAGCTCGAAGTTGCCAAGCGCATGGCCGGTGGCCGCAGCTAGACGACCTTCCGGCCTTGGCGCCACGCGACGTAGCCCCGCTTGCGCAAGGCGCAGGCGGGGCATTCGCCGCAGCCGTGGCCCCACTCCTCGCGCGGGCCTCGCTCGCTCCGATAACAGGTGTGGGTGTGCTCGAGGACGATGTCGACCAGCGCGTCGCCGCCCAGTTCGCGCGCCAGCCCCCAGGTCTCGGCCTTATCGAGCCACATCAGCGGCGTGTGCAGCACGAAGCTCCTGTCCATGCCGAGGTTCAGCGCCACCTGCAGCGCCTTGATGGTGTTGTCGCGGCAGTCGGGATAGCCGGAGAAATCCGTCTCGCACATGCCGCCCACGAGATGGCGGATGTTGCGCCGCCAGGCGACGGCCGCGGCGAAGGTGAAGAACAGGAGATTGCGTCCCGGCACGAAGGTGTTGGGCAACCCGTCCTTCTCCATCTCGAAGGCAACATCGCGCGTGAGCGAGGTCTCGCTGATCTGGCCCAGCACGCCCATGTCGATGAAGTGGTCGCGGCCCAGGCGACTTGCCCACTGCGGGAAGCGCCGCCGGACCTCGTCCAGCACCACAAGCCGTTGATCCAGCTCGATTCGGTGCCGCTGACGGTAGTCAAAAGCGACCGTCTCGACATGCGCGAATCGCTCTAGCGCCCAGGCCAGACAAGTGGTGGAATCCTGACCACCGGAGAACAGGACGAGGGCCGCCGCCGCGTTGTTTGAGGCGTCGTTCATGAGGGCTTTATGGCCCGCAACCTTTCTCCGCGCCACAGCGTTGCTTTAACTCGCCTGACCATTTGCCACGAGAAGGGGGGAACCATGTTCGTCTCAGATATCGTTTCGCAGAAGGGCGGTTTTGTCTTCACGGTGACGCCCGGCACGTCGATCGCCCAGGTCGCCCAGCAGTTGAGCGTCCGCCGCATCGGCTCCGTGCTGGTGCTGGACCAGGAAGGCGCGGTTGCCGGCATCGTGTCCGAACGCGATCTCGTGCGCGCGCTGGCCACCCATGGCGCCAAGGCGCTCGAACTCGAAGCCAAGCAGGTCATGACCCGCGATGTCGTGACCTGCGATCCCGACGATTCGATCGATCAGGTGATGGAGAGCATGACCCGCGGCCGTTTCCGCCATCTGCCGGTGGTGCGTCATGGCGAACTGCTCGGGCTCGTGTCGATCGGGGACATCGTCAAGTGGCGGCTCGAGGAAACCCGGCACGAGGCCGAGGCCCTGAAAGCCTACATCGTCGCCGGTTAGGCCGGGGTGTTTTAGGCCGGGGCGTTCCCGACCGCTGTCTCAAGCCATTTGCGCGCGGCCTTGACGACCTTGAAGATCCTCAAGGGCCGGTCTGCCGGGGCCAGGGTCGCGAACAGGTGGATTTTCTGCTGGAGGGCGACCGCCGGTGGCGCGACGAAGGCAATGGGCCCCAGCGGCCCCAGCCTGGCATAGGCGCTGAGGCGGGCGCCGAGCAGCATCATCTCCTCGTCCGCAGGCGCCGACGACGCCTGCGACGCGTCGAAGAGCTTGTGATAGGGCAAGGCGTCCGAGACCATGATGTCATCGAGATAGCGCTCGATGTCCTGCAGGCTGAGGTGCCCACTGGCAACGGCTTCCACCGTCCGGTTCGCGTGGGAGATCGTCCATTTGAGCGGCATCGTCGACAGCCCCTCTCCCTAAGGCGACGTTGCCGCTGAATCTGCCCGCCAATATCCGGCAAGTCAGCAGCTTTTTTTGGCTTCCCGTTTGCTGTAACGGAGATGAAGCACCGTCCCTCCATCCATGGTGAGAGTCTGCGTCATGCCGACACGGCCGACTGCGAAGCGCTCCACGGGCATCGTTTTTCTCGCGGCCCTGTTGGCTCTGCCGCTGGTCGCGCGTGCGCAGGAGGTGCCGACGGTCAGGATTGGCCAGGTCACCAAAAAGACGGTCGGGACCGTCACCGCCACGAACAGCGGCGACGTTGCTTGCTACCTCACGCTCAAGGACGATCGCGGCGCCGTCTTCGAGGAGATGGCAAATTTCGAAATCTGTGACCAGAAGCCACCACTCAAAGGCAAGCGGGTGACGCTCACCTACGCGTTGCAGAAGGTGATGTCGGGCGAGTGCCAGGGCGATCCCGCCTGCAAGAAGACGCGCACCGTGGCCCTTGTCAGTGCCGCGCGCATCATCGATGCCACCAATGCTGCAAGCAGCGAAACCAAGCCGGCGGCCCGGCGGACATCGTTCTGCACGCCGGCGGAGACGATCGTCTTCGCCTGCCGCACCGGCGCGAAGATGGCTTCGGTCTGCGCTTCCAGGGACACCGGCCCGAAGGGCTACCTGCAATATCGCTTCGGCAAGCTCGACGACAGCGAACCGCTGGAACAGGTCCTGCCGGAAGGCGGCCAGGTTCCGGCGGCCCGGGCAGCGAGCGGCGAGAGCGTGCCGTTCTCCGGCGGCGGCGGCGCGTGGCTGCGGTTCCGCAAAGGCCAGTTCACTTACACGGCCTATACCGGCATCGGGAACTGGGGCCCCAGGGGCGAAAAGCGCACCAAGGCGGGGCTGCACATCGAACATGCCGGCAAGCCGCTGGCCACACTCAAGTGCCAGGAAGAACCGATCAGCCTGCTCGGACCCGACTGGTTCGAGAAAGCTGGTGTGAAGCCCGGCAAGGAAGAGTTCGACTTCCCGGACTGAGGCGATCTCCGCTAGGGTCTTTCCGACGAAAGCAAACCCACCTCACCCTGAGGAGGCGCGCAGCGCCGTCTCGAAGGGTGGGACCAACGATACTGCAGCCCATGCTTCGAGACGGCCACTGCGTGGCCTCCTCAGCATGAGGTTTTCTTTTCGACCGACTTGAGCGATGCATCCTGGTTTTGGAGATCACATGTCACTTCCCCTGCACGGCAAGGTCGCGCTCGTCACCGGCGCCGGCAAGAACATCGGCCGCGGCATCGCGCTGACGCTCGCCCGCGATGGCGCCGCCATCGTCGTGAACGGCCGTGCCGACAAGGCCGCGGTCGATGCGGTGGTGCACGAGATCGAGGCGGCAGGCGGCCGAGCTATGGCTGCCATGGGCGACGTCTCCGATCCCGCGGTGCCGCCACGGCTGGCGGCCGAGGCCGCGGCAAAATTCGGCGGCGTCGACATCCTGGTCAGCAATGCCGGGCTGCGGCGCCAGACGTCGTTTCTCGACATGCCGTTCGACGAATGGCGCGAGATCATGTCGGTGGCGCTCGACGGCGCCTTCCTGCTCGGCAAGGCGATCGTGCCCCAGATGGTGGCGCGGGGCGGCGGCGCTTTCGTGGCGCTGTCGGGCATCTCGACCCATGTCGGCACGCCCAACCGCTGCCACGTCTCGGCCTCCAAGTCGGGCCTGGAAGGGTTGATGCGGGCGCTGGCGGTCGAACTGGCGCCGCACAAGATCACCTGCAACGCGCTCTCGCCCGGCGCCATCGACACGACACGCGGCGCAGCGGCGGGACCGCGTCCGGTGGAGAACCGGCCGATCCCGCTAAAACGCTACGGCACGGTCGACGAGATCGCGGCCATGGTGCGCCTGCTGGTCGGGCCGCAGGGCACCTTCATCACCGGCCAGACGATCCACGTGAACGGCGGCGAGTTCCTGACGTGAGGAAGCGCGGGGAGCAGGGGGAATGATGAGCTATCTCGTGGTGTTCGTCGGCGCCGGCATCGGCGGCGCGGCGCGGCACGGCATGAACATCTGGGTCGCACGCCTGATGGGAACGCACTTCCCCTGGCACACGCTGGTGATCAACATCCTGGGCTCGGTCCTGATGGGCGCGATCATCGGCTGGTTTGCCGAGAGGCTGGGGGCCGCCGGCCATCTGCGCCTGTTTCTCGCCACCGGCATCCTGGGCGGCTTCACGACCTTCTCGGCCTTCTCGCTCGACGCGGTGCTGCTGTGGGAGCGGCACGAGTATCTGATGGCCGCGCTCTATGTCGGCGGCTCTGTGGCGGGTGCAATCGCGGGCCTGGCCGTGGCGCTCTGGATCATGGGCAAGGCACTGGCGTGAGCCGGAGCCAGACGTTCGAC
>JAUXRT010000530.1 GCA_030681635.1 Reyranella sp. | reverse complement strand
GTTGCCCTTGCCGTCGGCCACGGTGAGATGCGTGGTGTCGGCGCCTTCCGCCGCCTGCAGGCCGCCGGTCCAGCGGATGGCGCGCGCGAGATCGAGGCCAGAGCGTCGCGCGTCGGCATAGTTCTTGGCCACGATGCGCTCGACCGGCACTTTCACGAAATCCGGGTCGCCACTCGCCTCGGCGCGGTCGGCAAAGGCGATCTTCAAGACCTCAGCCAGCAGATGCAGCGTGTCCACGGTACCGAAGCCCAGCTCGGCGATGTCGTAGCCTTCGAGGATGTTCAGCATCTGCGTGATGTGCACGCCCGAGGCCGCCGGCGGCGGCGGACCCAAAATTTCCCAGCCGCGATAGCGGCCGCGGATCGGTGCGCGCTCCGCCACCTTGTAGCCTGTGAGGTCGGCGCGGCTCACGAAGCCGCCAGCCTTCTCCATGCATTCCACCAGCAGGTCGCCGAGCGGCCCGCCATGCAATGCCTTCTCGCCCTGCTGCGAGACCAGCGTCAGCGCCTCGGCATAGTCGCCCTGGATGAGACGCGCGCCGGGCTTCAGCGGTATTCCGTCGGGAAGGAGGCGGGCGGCCGCGAGCCTGTCCTTCGACAGATCAGGCGCGGCGTCCTTGATGCAGTCCGCCAGATAGGGCGTGACGGCAAAGCCGCGGGCCGCATGGCGGATCGCGGGCTGCATCACGTCGCCAAGCGGCATCGTGCCGTAACGCTCCAGGGCGAGGCACCACGCGCGCAGTGAGCCGGGCGCGGCCACCGACTTCGGCCCCACCAGGTTCTCCGCACCTTCGACGTCGTAGACCTCGGGCGCGGCGCCGGGGATCGGCTTGTACATGTCGGGATGGCCCGACTTCGGCACGGCGCTCATGCCGTCCAGGATGCGGTGGCTGCCGTCGGCGAGGCGGATATGGCAGGTCGTGCCGCCGATCAGCCCCACCATCATCGGCTCGACCACGGTCAGCGCGAACTGCATGGCGACGGCGGCATCGATCGCATTGCCGCCGGCCGCCAGCATCTCCGCGCCGGCAGCCGAGGCCAGCGGATGGTTGGACACGGCCATGCCGCTCTTGCCGCGCGCCGGCTGCTTCTCGCAGGTGAATTTCGTGCCGGCCCGATCGCGCCAATTCGACTTGCTCATGCTCTCGCAGCCCCTGGGATATGCGTCCGTGAAAATCTCGCATGTGGCACGGGGGAGCGCCACCGGCGGTTGGATAAAGTCCGCGACTGTCGCGAAGGCGCCACATTCTTTCGCAACAAACCCGTTGGCGCCACGTTGAGGGGACATGAGCAACCGCTTGTCTGGCCGAATGGCCGTACGAATCCTCTTTGCCGGCATCGGCTTTTGCGCCTTGGCGGTGCTCGGCGCCTCGGCTGCCGTGGCGGGAGCCCCTTTGCTGGCGGCGTTGCCGGAGGCGAGGCCGGAGGAGACATCATCGCCGGACTACACCGTTTTCTCGCCGGCCAGAACCAACACCAATATCCAGGGCGTCGTCCTCGCCTGCGAACGAGGCGAGGGCCGCCCCAGCCTCCAACTGCACGTCTATATCCGCAACAACGACCGCTTGTTGCCGAACGATCGGCCGACCGCGACGCCCAAGGCCTCGCCCCGTGCGTCGATCGACATCGACGATCAGGCATTCCCTTCGGATCTGCTCTTCGCCGACCGGTACGCGGCGCTGTCGGACCAGGCGGGCGAGGATCTGGCGCTTTCGCGCCGGCTGGTCGCGGCCTTGCTGGACGGCAAGGTGATGGTCCTGCGCTTCGACCTCTTGCAGGAGACGGCCGGCCTGCCGGCCAGCTTCGACGGCGAGGCCACGATTCCGCTGACTGCCCAGGCACGGAGCCTGTCGAGGACGATCAACCAGTGTGTCGACCCTGCGATCTCCTGATGAGGAGACCGCCAGGGTGCCCGCCGTCGTGCGCGCCTACTTCTTCTTCGTGAAGTCGGCGTATCGCGCCTTGGCCTCGTCGTTGGGCGGATAGAGACCGGGCAGCGGCACGCCGCGTTCGACTTCCGACATGATCCAGCCTTCGAGCCGTTCCTGCTCCTGGCCTTCCTTGGCGACGGCCTCGACCAGGTCCTTGGGGATCAGCACCGCGCCGTCGTCGTCGACCACGATCACATCGTCGGGAAACACCGCCACGCCGCCGCAGCCGATCGGCTCCTGCCAGGCGACGAAGGTGAGTCCGGCGACCGAGGGCGGCGCCGCGGCGCCCTGGCACCAGACCGGAAGCCCGGTGGTGAGCACGCCCGACATGTCGCGCATCACGCCGTCGGTGACCAGGCCCGCCACCTTCTTCTTGGCCATGCGCGCGCAGAGAATGTCGCCGAAGATGCCGGCGTCGGTGACGCCCATCGAATCGGCCACCACGATCGCACCCTCGGGCATCGCCTCGATGGCGGCGCGGGTCGAGATTGGCGAGCCCCAGCTGGCCGGTGTCGCGAGATCTTCCCGCGCGGGAACGAAGCGCAAGGTGAAGGCGCGGCCCACCAGCCGTCCCTGACCGGCCTTGATCGGCCGCGTGCCGCGCAGCCAGACGTTGCGCAGGCCCTTCTTCAGCAGGATCGTCGTGATGCTGGCCGTCGTCACCTTGGACAGGACGTTCTTGATGTCGTTCGAAAGCGGGGCGGTCGGTGGGGTCTGCACGGTGTCTCCGTTTCAGGAAGGGTGTCGCAATAGACTGGGGCTTTAGAAGATTGGGGCTTTAGAAGACTTGGGCTTTAGACTAGGGCTTTGCCTTGCTCGCAAGCCAGGCGCGGGCTTCGGCCTCGGTCTTGAACAGCGCGGCCGGCCGTTTCGACGGCGAGATGTTGATGAAGCGCCGGAAGGTCATTTCGACTTCGTCGCTCAGCCCGATGACGGCCAGCGGTCCGCTGTCGACTGTGGCGGTGTAGGCGCTCAGTCGCGCGCCCATCGTCATCACGTCTTCGTCGCTGTAGATCGGCTCGGCGTTGGCGGCATCGAACAGCTTGGCATAAGGCATCGCGTCGGCGATGTAGATCGCGTCGAAATGATCCTCCATCTCCTTCAGCGTGACCGGCCCTTCGGCCACGATGTGGACGAGCTTCTGCGGATGCAGGATTTCCCAGCGCAGCGGCATGAGTGCGGCCCTCCCGCCACTCTAATAGCCGTGAGCTTCTCCTCCCTCAACCGAAAGGGCTTTGGGCAGTCCCGGCGTTGAAGGCCAGCCGGCCTTGGCAGCCCATTGCAAATGATCCGATCATCGGGGAGGCTTCGGCGTGATCCGGTTGCTTCTTCTCGTGCTTGCCGCCTGCGCGGCGACAGTCCCTGTCCAGGCGCAGCCGCTGGAGATTGCGGATCGCACGTCATCGAAGACATTCACGGCGGCGCAATTGCTGGCCGACAAGGCCGCACGCTCCCTCGAGGTCGCCGATCCGGTCTACAAACGCCCCATGACCTATCGCGTGATCGCCATGGCCGACCTGTTGCGCGACCTCAAGGTGGGACGCGACGATTACGTGCAGGCGCGCGCGGTCGATAATTTCTCGGTCGCCATTCCGGCGGCGCTGCTGCGGGCGGACGGCTTCCTCGCGATCGAGACGGCCGCAACGCCGTGGCCGAAGCTGCCGGGCGGCGGCACCACGAGCGCCGGGCCGTTCTACATCGTCTGGCGGCGCCCCGCCGTCGGGGGCGACATCAGCAGCGAATACTGGGCCTATCACCTGGCCGCGCTCACCGTCACCGACAGCCCGGCGCAGCGATGGCCGGGCCTTGCGGTTGGGGCCGAGGTCCCTGCTGCCGATCCTGTCCATCGCGGCCTCGACCGCTTCGTGGCGGTCTGCATGGCCTGCCACCGCTTCGCCGGGGCGGGCGAGGGCACGCAGGGCCCCGACCTCGCGCGGCCGATGAATCCGGTCGACTATTTCCAGCCCGCGGCGCTGCGCAAACTCCTGCGCGATCCGAGGTCGGTGCGCGACTGGCCGGAGCAGAGGATGCCGGCGTTCAGCGAGGAAAGCCTGTCCGACGCCGATATCAACGCCATCGTGGCCTGGCTCACCTACAAGGCCGGGAAGCGCTGAAGCTGCCGGGGATCAGCCGGGAATCTCCGGCGTCACGAGCTGGACCAGCAGGCCAAGCGATTCCTGCCAGCCGAGATAGCAGGCCTCCGGCGGAATCATCGCGGGAATGCCCTCCTGCACGATCGAGATCTCGGTGCCGACCGACACCTTCTTCAGCGTGACCGTGGTCGTCATCTCACCCGGCAGGTTGGGATCGTCGAAGGTGGCCGTGTAGCGCAGGCGCTCGCCCGGCACGAGCTCGAGATAGGTGCCGCCGAAGGCGTGGCTCTTGTTGGCGGAAAAATTGTTGAACGACATGCGGTACTTGCCGCCGACCTTGGCGTCCATGCTGTGGACATGGCCGGTGAAGCCGTGCGGCGGCAGCCACTTGGCCATGGCGTCGGCATCGAGGAAGGCGCGGTAGATGCGCTCAGCCGGCGCGGTGAGGACGCGGTGGAAGCGGACGGTGCCGGTGGATGTCCCGGTGGACATGATCATGCTCCTGTCGACGTGAGGGCGGGTTTGTCGTCGTATTCGTCGTGGCGCTGCCACCAGTCGTAGGGCGGCGTCTGCGGCCATCCCTGGGGCGAGTCTTCCCAGGTCTCCTGGCGCCCGAACGGCACGAGGTCGAGGTAGCTCCAGGCGGTGCCCAGCATCTCGTCACCCCGCCCGCTTGTGGCGTAGGTGCGATAGACATTGTCGCCACCGCCATCGACATCGCGCAGAAACACGCTCACGGAGGATTTCTCGTCCTCGCCGACCGTCGCGCCAAAATCAAAATTGAAATCGCTGTCGAACGACGAGTACCAGGGGACGGTCCAGCCCATGCGCTTCTTGTAGGCCGCCAGCTTCGCCAGCGGCGCCCGCGAAACAAGCGCCATCGAAACGTCGCGCGCGTGCAGATGGGAGAGGTGGCCGATATTGTCGACGCTCATCGAGCAGCCGACGCAGCCCTGCCGCCACGTCGGGCCGAACATCACATGATAGACGATGAGCTGGCGCCGCCCCTCGAACAGGTCGGCGAGCCGTGCCGGTCCGCTCTCGCCCTCGAAGCGATAGTCCTTCTCGATCTTCACCATCGGCAGGCGCCGGCGTTCCGCCGCCAGCGCGTCGCGGACCCTGGTCGCGGCCTTCTCCCGGGCGCGATGCGCGCCGAGCGCGGTCTGCCATTCGGCCTGTGAGACGATTCGCGGCAACGGATTCGGGATCATCGAGCTGGTTCCTTTCCTAAAAGGCCTTCGAGATAACGGCGGAGGTGCGCCAGGTTCCCGCGCGCGATCTCCGCGTCCTGCTTGGCCTTGGCGAAGATGAACGAGCCCTGCAGCACGGCCTGGATGAAGTAGCCGACGCTCTCGGCGGTCCAGTCCGCAGCGGGGGCATAGAGCAGCCGCGCCGCCTCGATGTCGCGCGTGAGGGTGGCCACGTGGGAGGACATGCCGCGGTCGCAGGCCGCGCGCACCGCGGGATGCGTGGCGTAGGTCTCCTGCACCAAAGTGCCCATCAGGCAGGTGAACTGCGGCACCGCGTGGTCGAGCAGGTCGCGGCGGAAATCGAGATAGCCGAACAGGCGGTCGCGCGGATCGGCGGCGGCGGTGTAGGGCGCCGCCGCGAAGATCCCGTCACTCCAGGCGCCCCAGTGCGCCACCGCCTGTAACACCATCTCTTCCTTGCTTTTGAAATGGTGGAAGAAGCTGCCCTTGGTCACGCCCGCCGCGGCGCAGAGATCGTCGACCGTCGTGGCGGCATAGCCCTTGGCGCGGACGACGTCGGCTGCCGCTTCGAGCAGTTTCTGGCGCGACGGAGGGAGGGTCTGTGCGTTCATGAAAGATACATACCTACTAGTTGGTATGGTCGTCAAGAACCGATATCGCCGCCTATTTCCGGCTCCCGCGCCGTCCCGTCAGGTGACGAGGGTCCGCTTCGGGTTCTTGCCCAGGGTCATGTCGAGATGGATCGCGCGCGGCGCCTTGTGGAAGCGCGCGACGAGGTAGCGGCCGGTGAGGTAGGCGGCGAGGAAGGCCGCCGCGGCGCCCAGCACGCCGAATTTGCCCGACTGCCGGTTCATCAGGTGGGAGGTCACGATCCGGGCCAGGGTCAACAGCAGCAGCAGGGATGCCGCCGCGGTGCCGTCCCAGGTGCGGGGCACGCGCAGGAGTTGCTGTCCGTAGTCGCGGTTGATCTTCAGGAGCAGACCCGCCAGCGCGCCGATGAGGAGGCCGATGAGGATGGCCGCGACCCATAGTTCATAGCGCTTGCCCGGCGACACGATCAGCAGGATCGCGGCCACGACGATCGCCAGCGCCGGCGTCGCCGCCCACGCGAGGCGCGTGGCGGCCCGTTCGTTGTACTCGTGGCGGATCGACCACAGGGCCAGGGCGGCCAGCAGCACGGCGGCAAGGTGAAAGAAAAGACCGATCATCGAACCCGATCATAGAGATCGGAATCGCGGTGTGCCAGACGCCGCCGCTACCTGAGGCTGTGCCGGCTCTTCGTTGTCCCCGCCGAAGCGGCTCAGCCGCGGATCTCTCCCGGCGCGAAGCAGTAGATGAACTGCTCCTTCTCGCAGAGATGCGAGCGGCCATCGCCGGCATGGTTCGGCGGCAGGACGCGATCCTGCGGCACCTGCAGCCACAGCACGCCGTTCCACGCCCGCCAGTGGCCCTCGGTGTCGACGAAGGCGCGCGTCGGCCGGCAATCGGAATTGTCGCAGCACGAGGTGTTGGGATTCTGCGGCGGGGTCCAGAGCTTGTAGATGTCGTGCATCTCGGCGTGGCCGTCACCGTGCCGCCCGCTGGGATCAGACGGACTCTGCGCGGAAGCGGGTGAGGCGAGCGAGAGGAGCAGGGCAAAGGCGATAACGTCTGCCATCCGAGCATTCATATACGGCCTCCGCGAGGGGATGCGGCTCGCGAGGCTAACGGCGTTGAAGCGCCGGAGTTCCGTTGCTAAGGCCGCACGGCCGGCGACCAGCCATAGGCCTTGGCGCAGGCGCCGCCCATCAGCATCGCCCGCTCCGAGGAGCTCAGCCGCTTGGTCTCGAGGAAGGGCGTCACCGCCTGCTCGTAATTGACGACGGCGAAGGCGCGCGTCCAGTCCGTGCCCCAGAGGCAGCGCTCGAAGCCCCAGGCGTCGAACACGCGCTGCAGCGGGTCCCAGATGTCGCCGAACGGATAGGGCTCGCGCGACAGCGTGCAGGCGCCGCTGACCTTGATCACCGCATTGGGCCGCTTGGCCAGCGCCAGCACCTTCGGCAGGTCGGCCCAGGGTTCCGGCGGCGCCGGCGGCGTGCGCGGCTGCAGGATGCCGAGATGATCGATGATGAAGCGCGTCTCGGGGTGGCGGTCGACGATCGCCGTGCCGACGTCGAGGTTGCCCCAGCACAGCATGTTGAGCGGAAGATCGCTCTGCACCGCGGCGCGGCAGATCCGGTCGAGGCCGGGGTCGCTGGCGGAGCGGCCGGCCTCCTCCGTCATCATGATGCGGATGCCGACCGCGCCCGGAACCTTCTTCCACGCCGCGATCACGTCGGCCACGGCGGGATCGTCCGGGTCGACCGGCTTCACGATGGCCATCCGCTTGGGGTGCGCCCGCGCGACTTCCATCGCGTAGCTGGCGTCGTAGCGGTACTGCGAAAAGGCGGAGATGAAGATCGCGCCGTCGACGCCGACCTTGTCCATCGCCGCCACCATCTGGTCGCCCGTCACCTCGGCCGGCCAATTCGGCACCGTGGCCCACGGCCGCTTCGGCGTGTTGGCCTCATAGGCGTGGACCTGGGAATCGATGATCGGCATGGGGAACCTCCTGGGACGAGTGTAGCGGACTTCGGCGCATAGCCGCAGGTCAGCGCCAGTCGATCGGATTTCTGTCGAGATAGAGCAGGAACCCGAAGACGGCGAGCGTCGGCAAGGCCGTGACCGCCAGCAGGGCGATGGCGGCCCCTGAATGGCCGCGACGCCTGAGCGCCAGTCCGCCCCACGTGATCAGGGCCAGCACGGAAATCAGGACCGCGCAGATCGCAAGCTCCACGACCATCACGCCGTCGTAGAACAGCATCACGGCGGCAAACCATGCGAGGCCGAGGACGCCCGCGATGTTGATCGAGGCGAGCGCCGCAACGACGAAGCGGATCATGTCTTGACTGGCCCCGGCAGGTCGAGCCCGACGCCGCTGAGGTGCCCGAACGTGGCGTGAAGCCGCTCGATCACCGGGGCCGGCAACGCAGGCCGCAGGATCGACTCCACGTTGGCCCGGACGTGATCCTTGCTGCCGGTACCGAACAGGATGACATCAGCTCCCTGCTCGTGGCGCGCGTAGCGGTAGGCCGCATCCGTGATGCTTTCCGCACCGCCTTCGGAAACCAGGAACCCGAGCGGATCACCATCGGAAACAATCGACGCATCGAGCTGCCCCTGTTCGACCAGCTTCGCAAACACATTGCGGCGGTAAGCGTCGTTGCTGAAAATGTTGCGCACCACGAACATCAGCAAGGTGCCGATCCCGCGCTTCAGGGTCACCGGAAAGACCGCGCGGCGCGCGCCCTGGTTCACCAGGCTGTAGGCCAGCATGATGACTTCCCATGGAGCTTCATGGATCGCCTTCGCGAGCATCTTCTGTTCCGGATCGCGCGGCCCCGTCTCGGTGATGCCGACATGGCGCACTTTGCCCTGCTCCTTGAGCCGCAGCAGCGCCGGCGCCAGCACGTCGCGATGATGGGCGTAGGCCTCGGGACCGACAGCGTGGAAATGGAAGACGTCGACATAGTCGAGGTCCAGCCGTTTCAGCGACGCTTCCACCTTGGCGGTCACCCTCTCTGCCGTCTCGTCGCCGCCCCGGAAGATCGCCTTGGTCGAGATCACCAGTTTGTTGCGGTCATAGGACCGCGCCGCGGCGCCCACGATCTCCTCGGTGCCATAGGCCTCGGCGGTGTCGAGGAAGTTGACGCCGAGATCGACCGCCGTCCGCACCACCGCCACGCAGTCGTCAAAGCTGGCGCCGCGGCCGAGGCCGAGCCGGCTGTTGCCGCCGCAGCCCAGCCCCGCGACGCTGACGTCGAGGCCGGTCTTTCCGAGGGGCCGATACTCCATCACGCACTCCTGATCGTCTTTGGTGAAGGATACCCCCTCACCCAACCTCTCCCCCAAGGGGAGAGGAGCCTGAGAAGAAAGAGGTATTTCTCTCATGTTCCTCTCCCCTTGGGGGAGAGGTTAGGTGAGGGGGTCAGTGCGCCGGCAGCTTCGCGTAATGATCGGCGAGCCCGTTCAGCGCCGCCGCCCCGTCGCCCTTGAACGTCGGCCCGTGCATCAGCGCGATGGTCGTGGGCGCGAGCGCCGCCAGCCGCCGCAAGGTCGGTTCGGCCATCGGCGTCGGCGGCATGAAGGGCAGGCGATCGCTGACGGCGATGGCGGGGGCCACGATGTCGCTTTCGGTCGTGGCGTCGGCGGGGCCCACCTGGGTGAAGAGGTCGCTGCTGAACAGCGTGCCGGTTGTCTCCTCATAAAGGAGGCCGGCGTCCCAGTTGTGCGGCACATGCGGCGTGTCGAGCCAGCGCACGCGCTTGCCGCCGAGGTCGAGCACCTCGTCGTTCTTGAGCGCGCGGGGCGGGCGGTCGGCCATGTCGGTGAGCCAGATGTTGCAGCCGAGCAGTCCGTGCGCCGGCGTGGCGTTGGGCGCGGCGGCCAGCCATTCATTCAGCGCACCCGATTCGTCGCCCTCGACATGGCTGCACGTCGTCCAGCGCAGCTTCGTGAGCGGGATCACGCGCTTCACCGCCTCGGAGACCAGCGGGAACAGCGCGCGCTGGCCGTAATGGAACAGCAGCGGTTCCTCGGCGTCGATCAGGAACTGGTTGAAGGTGAAGCCGGTCGGCCCGACCTGCGGCACGAAGGTGGAGAGGCGATAGATGCCGGCGGCGATTTCGGTGACGTCGGTTTTCATGATGTCTTTCCTTTGCCAGCCTGGGCTCGTCGCCGGGCGGCACCAGCCGCCGCCAGCGCCGCGCGGTTGTCGTCGCCCACCCACATATAACGTTCCCGCCAGCGCGCGTCGGCGTCGCCTTCAGCCCAGGTCTCGGGCCGCTGCACGGTGGTGCGCGGCTGCCAGGCCCGCTCCAGCAGTTCCAGCGCGCCGCCCACGATATCGTATTGCATCCTGGTGTCCCACGGCTTGCCGCAGGGATTGCCGAGGGGGAAATCGACGAACAGGAAGCGCGGCACGCCGCACTCCTCGACGATGTCGCGGGCCGAGCCCACGATCACCGTCGGGATGCCGGCGGCTTCGAGATGTCGTGCGGCCAGACTCACGGTCTGGTGGCAGACGGGTCAAAGCGGCACGAGAAGCGCGATGTCGACGCCATCCTCGCGCATCCAGCGCTCGATCTGCGGCGCGTCCTGCTCCACCGTGAGTCGCTGGCTGTAATCCGTCGGCACGCCGTAGAAGCGCGGGTTCAGCGATCCCAGGTGGCCGGCCGCGACATGCTCGGCCAGGCGTGCGAGCGGCAGGTAGGTTTCGGGATCGTCGGTGTGCGTCGCTTCGCGATCCCACGATTTCTCGGTGAAGAGGCCGCCGCCCGCGCTGTTGGGCGCGGCGAACAGTTTTGTGGCGCGCGGCGCCGGGCCGGCTGCCTGGTCCGCCGTCGTGACCACGCCGATCCGGCATTGCGACAGCGGCTTGGAGAGGCGCG
Organism: Reyranella sp.; assembly: GCA_030681635.1. Taxonomy (GTDB): domain Bacteria; phylum Pseudomonadota; class Alphaproteobacteria; order Reyranellales; family Reyranellaceae; genus Reyranella. Next base: position 8,597 of record JAUXRT010000530.1, on the reverse strand, counting down.
TGAAGGGCACGTAGTCGTAGCGCGGCCACTGGTATGGCCGCTCATAGCCGTGCGCCGCGTAATACTCGCGGCTCTTGTCGATGTAGCTGACGTAACGCCGGTGGCTGATGCCGTCCGTCATGGTCGTCCTCCGTCAGGTAAGCGACCGCCGGATCGTATGCAGAACGTCAGGAGGCCGCGGGCGTCGGCGGCAGCAGCCGGTCGATCGTGTTGATCCACACGTCGCAGGCGGCTTCGACCGACAACCCATGTCGCCCGCGCATCTGTCCCCAGGCTTCGAAGTCGGTCAAGGCTTCGAGGGCGATCAACATATGCGCGCGCTCGGCCTCCGGCAGGATCGAAAGTTCCGGCCGGTACATCAGCTTCAACCGCGCCCGGATCGCTTCGCGCACCAGTTGGATGCGGGCCTTCACCGAGTCGCCGTCGTCCTGGTGGCGCACCAGGACGCGCCACATCGGCAACCAGTTTTCGCAGATGCGGGCACGCGTCTCGACCTGGAACTTCAGCCGCGATTGCCGGTCGCCTTCCGCCCTGTCGCCCACCGGCGTCGACAGACCGAGGCCGATGACATGGTCGATCGCGGCGAGGCCGAGCTTGTCGAGGTCGACGAAGCGCTCGAAAAGAGAGCGGATGGAGCAGCCGGCCCGAAAGGCGATCTGCGCGCCCGTCGGCACCTGCGAATTTTCGCGCAACAGGCCGAGATAGGCCTCGATGATGGCCTGCCGGGTCCGCAGGCTTCGCTGGCGCCGGCCGTCGATGCGGCCGGGCCGGGCGCGTGGCTCCGTCGCGGTGACCTGGTCGCTCTCCTGCATGGAACAAGTCTAGCAGAAGACCGGCCCATCGCGAAAAGCGGCGGTGTCAGGTGCGTGATGGCATGTGAGCGATGTCAGGCGCGCGGTGGCAGCTGGCCGTTCGATGCCCGGATCTGGCGGACCGCTTCGTCCCACGCCGCCAGCCTCTCCGGGCCCGAGAGCTGCGTGTTCATCATCCCGGAGGCCTTGTCGCCCTGGACCCGCGCCATCGTCATCAGCATGCCGCGCGCCTTGTCGAGATCGACGCCGGCCCGGTAGAGGATCAGCGCCGCCAGCCAGGTCGACTCGCGCTCCTGGTCCTTCGTGTAGGACGCCACGAGCGCCCCGCTGGCGTAGTTCATGCCGGATTCCATCGCGGTCTGGATCAGGCTGGTCGCCATGCCGAGCGGCGGGATGATGACGCTGGCCGCGGTGATGACGATGGTGCCGAGCAGCGATCCCGCCGTCTGTTTGTTCCGGCGGGCAGCGAAGTGATTGGCTGAGTGATGCGCGAACCCGTAGGCCACCACCACCGCCACTTCCTCCTCGTTGTTGGCATATTCCATGATGCCCCGGTTGATCACGATCAATCCGTCCGGCCCGACCGCGGTGGCCAGCGAGCGGTCCTGCGAGCCGTTGATCGTCCAGCGGCATTGGCCGACCGCCATCTCGTGGCAGAGCCGGGTGGCGGCGGGGCCGATCTTCTCGACCGCGCTGCGCAGCACGGTCGTCGCCTCTTCGTCGGTCACGTGGTGCCGGAAGGGCTGGCCTTCGCTGGCCTGCGCCTGCACTTCCTGCTGCGCGACGTTCAACTGGCTGGGGGTGAGCGGGGGCAGCGGCATCGGGTAGGTGCTCGCGCAGCCGCACACGAGGCCGGCGCCCGACAGCATCGCCAGGATTGGCAGCCTAGACCACATGGCTACCGCTCCCTCGTGGGCGCCCGTGCAGAGTGTCGATCGTCATGAGCCGCGAGGTCAACGCGAGGGTGTTGCGGACGTTGCGTTGGGTTGTCGAATTTGCGGTCTAGGGCGCGCAGGTTGGAAGCGCTGAAGTCTTCGAAGTATGAAGAAGCGCGTGACTAACGTGTATTTCGCAAGCGCGAGGACCCTAACACAACTTGCGCCAACTCTTCGGGATCTTGACCGGTCCGGGGTACGTGCCTTCGTCGGAATAAATCTCATTCCACAACTCGGCAGTCTTAACCCGATGATCGAGCCACCAGTCATACAGTGCGCGGTAGTAAAGCCGCAGCTTCCCTTCCATGAATTCACATTCGAGAATCGTGTAGAGAGATTCCTTTTCCGCTCCGACCACATGAAAATGCGGGGGAGCGTGATCTCGGCCGTAGACGAACACCTTCATGTTATCGAAGCGGTCCACCATCTTGTAGTTGCCGCCGCTGCCAGGCCTGCCGAACGGTGCGTATGGCCCGTAATGCCGCTTGCGCCGCTTGTGTTGTGCCTCTTGCAGCGCTTTCGCGCGCCACGCGGCGAGGCTGTGGCGTTCCTTCGTCTTCCCCATGGGGTGTTATACAATCTTGGTCGAGAGGCTTCGAGCGCCTTCGTCATATGTAGACGTCAATCTGGGTGCGGCCGATACCAAACTCCAATCTTCCAGTGAAGGCGGTGTGGCTGCCGAGCATCTCTGCGAGAAATTGACAACCTTTTTGCAACCAAATATTGCAGATGTGCCGCTGAATGCGAACGGCATGGGCAAAGGGGGAGCCAGAAGACGCATGAATCGCTACTTCTTTGATTGCACCAACGAACTCCACGACTCCATCGTCTCACTCCACGACTTCATCTTGCCTACGGCTACCGCGCTTTGGCATTTTAGGCAGGTAGTGCAGGGCGAGATTGCAGCAAATCCAGCGGCAACTGCGGCCTATTTGGCTAAGAAATTCAATAGCGCGCCGGGTACTCGGGGCACGACGAATTTGATCACCCCTTTCCAGGTGCACCAATGGGAAGCCCAAAGGGAGCGGCTGGCGGAAGTGGCTCTTGTTAACGTTATTGCTCTTTACGAGATATGGTGTGAGGCGATCTGCGATGAGTTTCAGAATCCGGATCTCGCGATCAAGCTGCAGTTCAATTCGAATCCCACTCGATCGAGTGGAATCGGATTCGCTTTGGATCAACTTCGATCAAACCTGTCATCAACAGTGGAGAACTCGCTATATCGAAGTCTAACTAAGGTTAAAAAGTACTCGTTGCCAACACTGGAAGCGTTATTGCTATGCTATCGATATTTCAAAGAACTCAGAAATTGCTACATGCACCGTGGAAGACATTGCGACGGTAAACTGTATGGAGCACAGTCCAAGTTCATTCCAATAGCTACAAAAAGTGAGCTCGGCATGGATTTCGTGCCGGAACATAAGCGCTACCAATTGGGCGACAAAATCGAATTGAGCCTCCACGGCGTCCTTGGTTTCACGGAAGTAATATTGCGGATTGTTACTACAGTGGATGCCGAGCTTGCTGCGACGAAAGTTGGTGAAGGTGTGCTCATAAGTCGGATGATAGCGACAGTGCCAACGCCAAAGCAGCCTTCCAGCTTAAAGACCATCTTCAATACAATGGGCTTCCAAGGTGTGCCGATAACTACTGACCTGACTAAACTACTTAGGCGGGCCGGCATTATTATCTAGCAAAGAACGAGCCCAGAAGTGGGATAAGCATGAAGAAGCCCAAACGCCGAAAAAGCAAGCGGCCTACGTATTCATCTTTGAAACAACATACTCGATCGGGAAAAAAACTAAGCCCGCCATTGCGCAGTATCGGCAATGTGAACTTGCAATCTTGGATTAACGATCGGCTGCCTGATGTTCTTTGGGCGGTGCTGCTGACGCAACTGCAACCGCGCGAAAAATATTTGGCGATGTTTCGTCAAGTGTCAGATGGGGCCAGGCAATTCAAGGACTCCAAGGCCTATCTGACTCACACTGAATTGGCTGTTCTTTCCGACGCGGAATTTGACGAATTAATGGCGCCGGTGTTGGTTGATGAAAATGCAAGAGCAGCACTAAGCGCACTAAGATTGTTCGATGCGTTGCCGGATAAGCATCACTGGTTCAGATCATTACCGGAACATTCAAGTAACGCTTGGGATCAAGTCGCCCACGCAATACTCCACACTTCACCGCATCAGTCAGAGGCAGCGACAGATATTCGATGGCTCAAGGTGCGCTTCATGATTCTACAAGGACGCCTTCAGTTTCCTGTAAATCTCGAAGAAAAGATCAAAGAGATTCTCGATTTTCCATCGAGAGGAGACATGCGCAGCGTACGGCCATCCATCCGCTCAATGGAAGGTGCCGTGGGTGCACTTCTGGGAGATCAGCCCCGGCCATGGTGCAGCGACTTTTGGCAAGAATGTCTGAAAAAGACGCCTTGTGCCGCAATATCTGAGCGCGCTGCCGTATCAGAATTTCCATACGAAGAAGCGAACAAACTCTGGGCAACGCTTTATTCTGACTGCGCAAAGCATTGCATTGAGACAATTACTACTACCGCCATTGACGCACGCCATGACGGCACCTTTGGCCTCGTGCTCTATGGGATGACACTCGTAGCTAGTGTCTTTGGGCCTAACTCTGCACGACCCGCTGGCCGCATTATGTTGCGAACCCTTGTCGAAACATATTTGACGCTCGCCTACTTAGTTAAGAAGGATGACCCTAAACTATGGATAGCATACAGAAGCTATGGCGGCGGCCAGGCGAAGCTCGCATTCCTTAAGTTAGTCGAGATTGATGACCTCCCGCGCTACATCGACCTTGACGCACTGGAGGCTCTCGCCAACGAGGACGTGTGGCAGGAGTACATTGAGATTGATCTCGGTCACTGGGCAAATAAGGACCTGCGTCGTATCAGTGAAGAAGTGGGTGTGAAGCCAATTTATGACAAGTTCTACGGTTGGCCTTCGACTTTTGTCCACGCGCAATGGGGAGCAGTTCGCAGTACCGTTTTTGCAATGTGCTTGAATCCTCTGCATCGATTGCATCGCGTACCGCGTCCGCCGCGTACCGATTTCGAAGATGTTAGTTGGGACGCATTAAAACTTGGAAATCTAATTCTGGAGCTCTTAAATCAGGCATATCCTAGCTTTGCTCCACGATTCCGATTGCCACCGCAAAAGAGCACGGCAAGAAATGCTCAGGAGGAGACAAGCGGGTGATGAGCCCCGTCGGATTTCATGCGATGTTCATTTCCCTTCTGATCATTCGACCATGGCGTGGCGCAAGCACTGCCAGCACCGAAGAATCTGTCGAGACGATTTGACAAGTTCAGCAAGAAACGATAGGGTATTTCCTGTAGATGAGACCAGCACGCCCGGCCCGCAAGGTCCGGGCTTTGTCATGCCAGGGCAGATCCTGACCTGTCCGTTCACAACCACAGAGGCCGCCGCGCCCCAACCGCCACACGGCGCGGCACCTAACGAAGGGACGCAAAAGCGCCCCGGTACGCCCGCCCCCTCAATCGGCCGACCGCTGCGATGACAGCCCTGCAGGCAACGTCCTGCGCCAACGACCAAGGCTCCCGCGAGAGAGGACGACGAAAGCCCGCTGGAATTTTCAGACAGGTCCGCGATTCGGGCCGGAGTCGAAAAGAATCGTTCGGCTCAAGCGGGGCAGCGATTTGCGAATTTCCGGACAGACAGATTCCAGACACATCGTGTCTGAAAAATCCCCCTCACAGCGCCTGCCAGATCGAGCTGCGCACCTCGCCGAACTCGCGCGCGAGCTTGGTCCAGCTCTCGCCGCCGTCGGTCGAGCGGAACGACTGGCCGAGGTTCGAGCAGACGAAGATCAGCTTGGGGTCGGAGGGATGCGTGGCCACCGTCCACGGCGTCGAGTTGAGCGTGCCCGGCAGGCCCGCATCCTCGAACGTGGCGCCGTAGTCGCGGCTGCGCAGCAGGCGGCCGGTCGATCCCGGCGGGCCGTTGCCGTTGGTGAGGAACACGGTCTTGTCGCCGTCGGCGCGCGGCACGATCGTGCGCGTGTATTGCCAGGGCGAGTCGAGTTCCTGGAAGGCGAAGGTCTCGCCGTTGTCGCGGCTCACGTTCAGGCCGCGGTTGGTGGTGGCATAGACCAGCTTGCCGCCATTCTTCACGACCGCCACTCCGTGGATGTCCTCGGAGTTGATGCCCTGGCCCACCTTCTTCCAGGTGCGGCCGCGGTCGGTCGAGCGGTGCACGCCGTCGATCTCGACGCCGGCCCACAGCGTGTCCTTGTCGATCGGGTCGAAGAGGATCTGCGTGACGCGCGGTTTGCCGACGAAGATGCAGGCGTCGGCAAAGGAGCCTTTGGTCGGCGCGAAGCTTTTGCCGCCATCGCTGGAGATGAAGATGTTGGCGGGCTGGGTGCCGACCACGATCGTGTCGGGATCGTCCGGCGCCTGGGCCATCGACCAGATGTCGTACTCGTCGAGCATCGAGGGCAGGTGCGTCCACTTCTGGTCGCCCTCGTTCCAGCGATAGAGGCCGGAGTCGGTGCCGGCCAGCACTTCGCCCGGGCGCTGCGGGTGGGCCGAGAGCGCCCAGACGCGCGCCTCGAGATAGAGGCCCGATTCGATGTAGGGCCGGATCCAGCTCTCGCCATTGTCGCGGCTGAACCAGACGGACATTCCGGCGGTGCCGACGCAGAGCAGGTTGGACACGTTTGCCTCCCTTAACCGGGCGCCCCTTGGGGGGTGAGCTTGTCGATCAGGACCTTATTGAAAGCCTCGGCGGCCTCGTAGGCAACCCAGTGGCCGGCGCCTTGGACGACATTCATTTCGAAATCCGGCTGCAGCGCCCGGAAAAGATCGATGCGCTCCTGAATGTGAGGATACGTGGTGGAATCGAACTCGCCCCAGATGCCGGTGAACGGCTGCTTCACCTGCGGCAGGACTTCCGAGAGCTTGAAGGCCTGGCCCATTTCGCGGCTCCGGGTCTTGGCGCGCGTGGTGTTCAGGATCTGCATGTGGATCGCCACGCCATCGACCTTGGCCGGGTCGTGGAACATCAGGATTTCGAGGTTCCTGCGCGCCTCTTCCGCCAGCGTCTCGGGCGGCATGTCGGCCAAGAGCTTGCGCAGCTTGGGGCCGGGTTTGCGCGTGGCTTTCAGGCCGCCGGCACCGACGAACGCGATCTTCCGCAGTTGCTCGGGGAAGCGCGTGGCGATGTGGCCGCCCACCATGCCGCCGAAGGAGAAACCGGTGAGGGCGAATTGTTTGTCTTTCGGCAGCAATTCCTTCATCGCGTGTTCGACGCAACGGGTGACCGAGCCGATGTCGCGCACGTCGTCGGGCGGGTCGCTGTCGCCCAGGCCCGGCAGATCGGCGGCGTATATCGCGAAGTGCTTGGCGAGCGGCTTTACGTTCCGGATCCAGTGGATCCACGAGCCCGAGCCGCCGTGAAACAGCAGCAGGATCGGCTTGTTGGCGCCGTCGTCCCAGACGTGCCAGGTCATCTTGCCGCCGTTTCCCATCGGAACCTGGACAACTTCCGACGCACTCTTTTCGATTGTCAGAATGTGTTCGGCGGCGGTGCGTCCATCCGGCATTTTCGGGACGGCCGAATAGTCGAGGCTCATTTCTGGACCGCCCCCAGCAGGCGCTCGACGAAGCCGGGCGCCTTCTTGCGATCGATCCAGCGCAGCACGGTGACGAGATCGTTGTCGGGATCGATCCAGACGATGTGGCTGCCCCAGCCCAGCGCGAAGTAGCTGCGCTCGGACGCCGCCGCAAACTGCCGCTTGTCGGTGTTGAGCCACCACATCAGCCCGTAGAACGGCGCGACGGGGCAGGGCTTCACCAGCTCCGCGGTCCAGCCCTTGGGCAGGATCTGCTTGCCCTCCCAGACGCCCGCGTTGGCAACGAGCCTTCCCATCAAGGAAAGATCGCGCGCCGAGATGACGATGCCGCCGCCCCAATGTCCGCCGCCGGGGACGGAGAGCATCTGCTTGCCGTCGATGGTGACGGTGGAAGTTTTATAGCCGTCCCACTTCCAGCCGTTCGACGCGCCGATCGGGTCCATGATGCGGCGCTTCAGAACCGACGGCAGCGGCTCCTTGAAAACCTGCAGCAGCGAGTAGCTGAGCCGGTTCACGCGCACGTCATTGTATTCGTAGAAGCTGCCCGGCTTCTTCATCGCGCGGCGCGTGCCCTTGGGCGCGTCGGCCACGGTGACGCCGACCACGCGGTTGTGGTCGATGCGGTCTTCCTTGCCGAACACGCTGCCCGACCATTCGCTGGTCTGGGTCAGCAGATGGCGCCAGGTGATGTCCTTGTTCTGGTCGCTCTTGAAGCCGTCATCGGTCACATAGGGCGCGACCTTGTCGTCGAGGCTTTTGATGAGGCCGTCGCCCAGCGCCAGGCCGGCGAGCAGGGCGAGATAACTTTTGGCGACGCTAAAAGTCATGTCGGCGTTGTCGACGTCGCCCCATTCGGCGAGCTTCTTGCCGCCCTGGTAGACGATGCCGGCATGGCCACCGCGCGGCGTCACCGGGCCCAGCACCTCGTTATCGGGGGCCTTCTCGCCGGAATCGTAGGTCATCACGAATTGGCCGTCGGGCATTCTCATGCTTCTCGGCCAGTGGGATTCGGCGGATTTGGCGAAGTCTACGCTGTCGTTCAATTTGTTCATCGTGTTCATGCCCGCAATCAACATTGGTGTCTGCCTGCGAGCAAGCTAGAAAGCGCCTTATGCCCATGCCTTCCACGCTTACCATCCGCCGCCCTGACGACTGGCACGTCCATCTGCGCGATGGGCCCATGCTGGCCGCCTGCGCCGTCCACACCGCCCGCCAGTTCGCCCGCGCCA
>JAUXRT010000515.1 GCA_030681635.1 Reyranella sp. | reverse complement strand
CCACCGCCCGACGGCGGAGCGCTGCCGCCCATGTCGTCGTCCATGCCGCCGCTGGGACCGCCACCGCCGCCTTCGCCGCCGCTGCGGCCGTCAAGCATGGTGAGCGCGCCGCCGAAACGCGGAATCACAACCTCGGTGGTGTAACGCTCCTGGCCGCTCTGGTCGGTCCACTTGCGCGTCGAGAGCTGACCTTCGACGTAGATCTTGGAACCCTTGCGCACGAACTTCTGGGCAACCTCGGCCAGCTTCTCGTTGAAGATGACGACGCGGTGCCACTCGGTGCGCTCCTTGCGCTCGCCGCTCTGGCGATCCCGCCAGTTCTCCGACGTGGCGATCGACATGTTCACCATGGATCGCCCGTCCTGCATCGACTTCACTTCGGGGTCGCGCCCGAGATTGCCGACGAGGATGACTTTGTTGACGCTGCCCGCCATGGGGGCCTCCTTGCTTTCCCGGCACCGCGGGACGCGGCACCTACCTCACGGCGGCCAACCTAATCCCGGTCGCCTGTGGGCAGCCACCAATTTTGGGTTGTAGGCGCCTGACGTGAGGCTGGCTCATGCCACCCCTCCGACATTTCATTGGCCGCGCGGGCAAAGCCTCCCCTATCCTCCGCCCCCATGAGCAAATCCTTCCATGTTTCCGAGGTCTCCCGAGGCCAGGCCTACGCCATGCTGGGCGGGGCCGCCCTGATGATGACCCTGGCCATGGGCATCCGGCAGAACCTCGGCCTGTTCCAGGCGCCGGCCTCCAAGGAACTGGGCATCGCCATTTCCGACTTCGCCCTGGCGATCTCCGTGCAGCAGGTCGCCTGGGGCCTCAGCCAGCCGATCGCCGGCGTGTTCGCCGACAAGCACGGCACACGTTGGGTGTCGCTGGTGGGCAGCGCCCTGTTCATCCTGGGCATCTGGCTCACCGCCACCGCCCAGGGCGCCCTGGCGATCGTGATCGGCGCCGGCGTGCTGATCGGCGTGGCGCTCGCCTGCACGACCTCGGGCATCACTGCCAACATCGCGGCCCGCGTGGTCAAACCAACCCGGCGCACGCTTGCCTTCGGTCTTGTCTCGGCGGCGGGCTCGGTCGGCACCATGGTGACCGCGCCGATTGCCGCCTACCTTCTTAATACCGACGGCTGGCGGGCCGCGGTCTGGGCCTTCGTCATCCTGGCCTTCGCCATGCTGCCGGCCGCGTGGATCGGCAGTCGCGCCGACAAGCTGCCCAACAGCCTGCCGACCGACCGCGACCTGACACTGATGCGTGCCCTCGAGGAGGCGCGCCGCCACAGCGGCTATGTCGTGATGTCGATCGCCTTCTTTGTGTGCGGGCTGCAGCTCGTGTTCCTCACCACTCACCTTCCGACCTACCTCGCCCAGTGCGGCATGGATGCGAGCTACAGCGCCGTCGCGCTGATGCTGATCGGCGGCTTCAACATCCTGAGTTCCTGGCTGTTCGGCTGGCTGGGCGACCGCTACCCCAAGCGCCTGCTGCTGGGGGCGATCTATCTCCTGCGCTCCCTCACCCTGGCACTGTTCTTCATGTTTCCGCCGACACCGCTCAGCGTGGTCCTGTTCGGCGCTGCCATGGGCACGCTGTGGCTGGGCGTCATCCCGCTGGTCAATGGCCTGGTGGTCCAGATCTTCGGCCTGCGCTTCCTGTCGACCCTCACCGGCATCGCCTTCCTGAGCCATCAGGCCGGCTCGTTCCTCGGCGCCTGGGGCGGCGGCTATCTTTTCGACCTGATGGGCTCCTACGACCTCGCCTGGAAGATCGGCGTCCTGGTCGGCCTGGCCGCCGGCACCATGCAGCTTCTGATGAACGACCGGCCGACCGACCGGG
>JAUXRT010000506.1 GCA_030681635.1 Reyranella sp. | reverse complement strand
GTCGAAGCCGGCCTTTGTCGCGTCGTCGACGGTCGACCAGCCTTCGGTTTCCAGGACGATGAGCCGGTTCGGCTTCACGGCGGCCGGCAGCGTTGACGGCCCGATCAACCCGACCGAGCCGCGGTCGCCGCCGGCACGGTTGGCGATTTCGATGGCGACCTGCCACATGTCCTCGAGACAGCCGGCGTGCGGACCGTGCGTGCTCATGCTGGTCGCCAGGCGCTCGCCGCGGTTGAGGCCGCCCTGCGTGGGTTTCAGCGCGAAGTTGCCGCAATAGGCGGCGGGCCGGATGATCGAGCCGCCGACCTGGGTGCCGATTGCCGCCGGCACCATGCGCGCGCCGACAGCGGCGGCCGAGCCCGACGACGAGCCGCCCGGCGTGCGCGCCGGATCGAACGGGTTGGTGGTCGCCCCCGGATGCGCGCCGCCCAGTTCCGCCGTGACGGTCTTGGCCAGGATGACGGCGCCGGCCTGCCGCAACGCCCAGACCGCGGCATTGTCGCGCTTGGGGAAATTGCCCTTGAAGGCCACGCAACCCATCTCGGTCGGCATGTCCTTGGTCTCGAGCAGATCCTTTATGGCGATGGGCATGCCGTCGATGGGTGAGAGCGGCTTGCCCGCCTTCCAGCGCGCCGTGCTGGCGTCGGCTGTTTCGCGCGCGCCCGCCTCGTTGAGCGCGGTAAAGGCCTTCACCACCGGCTCGCGCGCCGCGATCGTCGCCAGGCAGCGCTCGAGATAGGCGCGTGGCGTGTCGCTGCCGTCGGCAAAGCGTGGCGTCGCGTCGTGGAAGGTGAGCGGCTTGTAATCCCGGTACGCGGTCATGGTCGGTCGGATCCTCATGTGCGGCAATTTCGAGGCGGAGCATATCACGCGTCACGGACGACACACGAAAGCGTGTTGCGTGTCGATGAACTGCGACGGCGAGGCGGCCGTACCAGTCCATGCATCAACCATGGAGTCATTGATGATCAAGCGTCATGCACTGCTCGCGACCGTCGCCGCGATTTCGCTCACCGCCTTCACGCCCGCCTTCGCGCAAAATCCGATGGTGGGAGGTGCTGCGATGTACGACAACAAGAACATCGTCGAGAACGCCGTCAATTCGAAGGATCACACTACGCTCGTTGCCGCCGTGAAGGCCGCAGGGCTCGTCGATACGCTCTCGGGGCCCGGCCCGTTCACGGTCTTCGCGCCGACCAATGCCGCCTTCGCCAAGCTGCCGCCCGGCACCGTCGAGATGCTGCTGAAGCCCGAGAACAAGGCCAAGCTCACGAAGATCCTGACCTGCCATGTCGTGGCGGCGAACGCGATGTCGCCGGCCATCGCCAAGATGATCAAGGACGACAAGGGCACCCATCCCGTGAAGACGGTCGGCGGCTGCACGCTGCAGGCCAAGCTGGTGGGCGAGAAGATCACGCTCACCGACGAGAACGGCAATGTCGCCACGGTGACGATCGCCGATGTGAAGCAGTCCAATGGAGTCATCCACGTGATCGATACGGTCGTCCTGCCCAAGGGCTGAACGTAGTCCGTGAGATGGAGGGCGGCGGGGGTTTTCCCCGCCGCTTTCATTTGCGCTAGGGTGGCCGCTCGGCACAGGGAGCAGGCCATGAACTTCGCCGGCATGAATATCCCCGCCATCGGGCTCGCCGTGGTGGCGAGCTTCGCCTTTGGCGCGGTCTATTACATGTCGCTGTCCAAACAGTGGCTTGCGGCGGTCGGCAAGACCAAGGAAGACATCGCAGCCAAGCGCTCGATCGTGCCGTTCGTCATCTCATTCGTGGCGCTCCTGGTGATGGGCTGGGTGCTGGCCGGCACGCTTGGCCATCTCCGGCCGGGGCAGGTGACCTTGACGAGCGGCATCATCTCGGCCCTGTTCATCTGGGTGGGATTCGTTGCCACGACGGTGGCCGTCAACAACGCCTTCGGCGGCCGCAAGCCGATGCTGAGCGTGATCGATGGCATCCATTGGCTGGGTGTACTCGTTATACAAGGCGCGATCATCGGCGCCCTTGGTGTTTGAGATGGGTGTTTGAGACGAGTTTGAAAGGCGGCGGCATGTCCACGAAGCGTCCACGGATTGAAGGCTTTGCCGTCATCTCCCTCGAGGGGATGATCGCGGGTTCCGACAGTTCCTTCCCCGATGTCCTCAAGATTCCGGCCGACCATGAATTCTACCAGTCCTCGCTCGACCGGGCGTCGGCGGTCGCCAACGGGCGCCATTCGGCCGAAGGGGGCCCGAAGGAGGCGGCACGGCGGCGGATCGTGCTGACCCGGCGGGTGCAACGGCTCATGGCCGATCCGAACAACCCCAAGGCCGTGCTGTGGAATCCGGCGACGGCGCCGTTCGACGAGGCCTGGCAGCGGCTGGGCATCGAGGATGGCATGCTGGCCGTCGTGGGCGGCACCGACGTGTTCGGGCTGTTCCTCAATATCGGCTACGACGCGTTCTTCCTGACACGCGCCCAGGCGAGCGTGCCGCGCGGTCGGCCGGTGTTTCCGGGCGTCGGCAACGGCACCACGCCGGAAGAGGTGCTGACCAAGCATGGGCTGGTCCTGCGCCAGTCGCGCGTGCTCGATCCCGCCACCAACACGGTCGTCGAGGAATGGTGCCCGAAGACCTGACGGCGGCTGTTGCCGGGGGGAGTGGTCGGGCCTAGCCTCGACCGGCGGGATCCGGCGTTGCGTGCCCGCCAACCCAACCACGGAACTTCGACCCAGGAGGGAACATGCCCACCACCCGTCGCCGTCTGGCGTTGGCCAGCGGATTCGTGCTTGCCGTTCCGGCTCTTGTTGCCGGCACGACAGTGTTTGCCCAATCGGCCGATGCAGCCGCCGTCGACAAGGCGATCGCGGAGCTGCGCGATGCGATGCTCACGGCCGATCGGGCCAAGTTGACGGCGCTGCTGTCGGATCAGTTGAGTTACGGCCATTCGGCTGGACGGCTCGAGACCAAGACGCAGTTCCTCGACGTCGTCGCCGGCAAGAAGACGCTCTACAAGTCGATCGTCTTCTCCGACGCCACGACCTCGGTCGCCGGCAACAATGCGATCGTGCGCCATGTGATGACTGTGGAGACCGAATCGGACGGCAAGCCCGCCACGGCCAAGGTGGGCGCGCTGCAGGTCTGGGTGAAGGACGGCAGTGCGTGGAAGCTCCTGGCGCGGCAGGCCTTCCGGCTCTAGTGGCTCAGAACTCCCGACTCAGAAATCAACGACCAAGCCGTCGTGGGCCGCCTCGCAGGCGAGTTCGTGCTGGCGGCCCAGCAGTTCGGCGCTCATGTGGGTGACGATGGTGCGCCTGGCCCCGATATCGGGCAGGCGCTTCATGAGCGTGGTGTAATCGACATGGTACTTCATCACCGTGTCGAAGAAGTAAGCCTCGCAGATGAACAGGTCGGCGTCGCGGCCGGCCGGGATCAGCTCGTCGACCCATTCGGTATCGCCGGAATAGGTCAGCACCTTGCCCTCGGTCTCGATCCGGAGCGCATAGGACGGCGCGCCGCTAAAATGCTTCATCAGGTAGGGCGTGACGGCCAGCGCGTTCAGCGGGGCGCGCTGGTGCAGTTCGAGTTCGCGGATCGTCAGATCGAACTTGCGCGGCGCCTTGGTCGAGCCCGCGAACATCGCTTCCATCACGATCATCAGCCGTTCCTCGAAGCCCGGCGGGCCGGCCAGCAGCAACGGCGCGGTGCGGCGGCTCACGAGCTGGGCGTCGAGCAGGAAAAAGGGCAACCCGGCGAAATGATCGCCGTGCAGGTGGCTCACCAGCACGGTCGAGACATTGTTGGGCTCGACGCCCCATTTGCGGATCGCCACCATCGAGGAGGCGCCGCAATCGATCAGCACATTGCCGTCGTTCGCACGCTCGAGATGGAAGCAGGTGTTGAAGCGGCCGCCGCTGCCGAAAGCGTCGCCGGAGCCGAGGAATTGCAGGCGCATCGGCTCGTTACGGGGCCTGTTCCAGGCTCGACACTTCGTTGGTGAGCGTCGTGCGGCGCATGTCGCGGACTTCCGCGGGATCGTAGCGCCGGGCGCGGTGCATGGTGACGCGGTTGTCCCACATCACGAGGTCCCACGGCTTCCAGACATGGGCATAGACGAACTGCCGCTGGGTGGCGTGCTCGGTAAGGTCGCGCAGGAAGGCGCGGGCCTCGGGCACCGGCCAGCCTTCGATGCCGCCGGCGTGAGAGGCGAGATAGAGCGAGAGCCGGCCGGTATTGGGATGGCGCCGCACCAGGCGCTGGCGCACCGGCGCCCATTTCAGGCGCTCGGCTTCGGTGAAGTCGTCAAACCCAAGAATGCCGCGCGAAAAAACCTGGCTGTGGGCACAGATGAGATCGTGGACCTCGCGCTTGGTCGCCTCGTCCAGCGCATCGTAGGCCGCGCGCATATCGGCGAACTCGGTGTTGCCGCCGGTCGGCGGAATCTTGCGGGCCGACAGCAGTGAATACTTGGCCGGCACATCCTTGAACGAGCTGTCGGAGTGCCAGAGCTGGTTGCCCAAGCCAAACAGGCGGCGGCGGTCGTCGCGCGGCAGCACCTCGCCGTGCTTGTCGAGGTTGGAGATGTCGTTCAGGTCCATGCTCATACGGCGGTCCTGAGGCGCGGCGATGTCGCCGGTTGCCTGTTCCAGCGGGCCGAGCGACCGGCTGAACACGAGCTGCTGCTCGTCGTCGATCGGCTGGCCGTGAAAGACCAGCACGCCGTACTGGTCCATGCCGGCATGGACAGCCTTGACCTGCTCCGGCGTCAGGGGCTTGCAGAGATCGAGGCCCGAGACGACGCCCGCGAAGAACGGGCGGTTGGCGGGATCGATGGGCTTGATATCCATGGCCAAAGTCTAGCGCGGCGGAGGCGACGAGTCAGGCCGCTCCTTGGGGCCGCTCCTTGGGCAAGGCCGACCATTCGCGAAACAGCCGGCCGCCGTCCTGGTCGAAATGCTCGTCCAGCACGCGGGCACCCTGGATGCGCTCGACACGGAAATTCCGGTAGTCGGCTCGCAGCTCGCACCAGGCGCCGACCAGGGTCACGTCGACATAGTAAGCCATGGCGATCGGCCAGATGGTGCGGTTGGAGCGCCGGCCGTTTATGTCGGCGTAGACGATGTGGAGTTTGCGGCTGTCGCGGATCGCGCCGCGCAGGCCGGCGAGATCGATCCCCTCCGCCGTCGCGGCGATGCCGGGCGAGACGAACATCTGCGGATTGGCGAGCGCGGACCGTATGGTCTCGGGCAGCACGACCGTCACCTTGGCGAGCACGCTTTCGGCCGCTTCCTGCAGCTTGGGATCGCGCAGGCGGCCCACCATGCGCGCGCCGACGGCGATCGCCTCGACCTCGTCGATGGTGAACATCAGCGGCGGCAGGTCGAAGCCCTTGCGCAGTATGTAGCCCACGCCCGCCTCGCCATCGATCGGCACACGGCGGGCCTGCAGGGTGGCGATGTCGCGATAGATCGTGCGCGGTGTCACTTCGAGCTCGGCCGCCAGCCGCGCTGCCGTGGTCGGTCCCCTGGCGGTGCGCAGGCGCTGGATGATGTCGAACAGGCGGTCGGAACGGCGCATTTGCCAAGGATATCACTACTGACACAACGTTGTCAGGATGGCCTGTCCATAACAACGCCCTCGTTCATTGGAGGATCGGATGCTGACCAACTGGATACCGGCGGAGTCCCTCGCCGCCCTCAATGAAGGTTTCGTCGTGGCCATCATGCTGGAGGCCAACGAAGGCGACATCGACAAGGTGGTCGAGATCCAGCGCTGGCTGGCGCCACTGTCGATGGCGGAGCCGGGCGTGAAACTCTTCCTGCCGTATCAGTCGCCGACCAATCCGGCGCTGTTTTTCATATTCGAGCTCTATGTCGATGAAGCGGGGTGGGTGGCACATCAGGAGACCGAGCACTTCAAGAAGGCGATCCCCCAGCTTCTGCCACTCCTGAAGCGGCGCGAGCGCATCCCGTTCGTCCCGTTCCTGTAGGTCGCATGCGGAAGGAAATCTGGCTCGGCACGGTGCTGCTTGCCGCGTCAGCCGCGGCGTACAGCACGGCGGGCTTCTTCACGCGGCTGATCCATGTCGACGCCATGACGATGCTGTTCTGGCGCGGCATCTTCGCCGGCCTGTTCCTTGCCGGCATGGTGATGTGGCGCGAGCGCGGTCATGTCGCGAAATCGGTGCGGGCGATCGGACGCGACGGGCTCCTGATCGCGCTCTGCTCGGCGCTGGCCACGGTTTGTTTCCTCAACGCCTTCCGGCTGTCGAGCGTAGCCGACGTGATGGTCATCGACGCCACCATGCCGTTCCTGACCGCGGGCATCGCCTGGCTGCTGATCGGCGAACGCGAGGATCGCATCACACTTCTCGCGACCCTGGCCGCGGTCGTGGGCGTCGCGGTGATGGCCGGACCCGCCATCGCGAGCGGCCGTCTGTTGGGTAACCTGTTGGCGCTCGGCATGGCGCTGCTGATGTCGGTGGTGCTGGTGCTGATCCGGCGCAATCCTGGCGTCAGCATGCTGCCGGCCGTGGGCCTGTCGGCCTTCCTCTGCGCGTTGATCGTGCTGCCTTATGCGCGGCCCTTCGCGGTGGACCGCGTCGAGATGCTGGAACTCTTCCTGTTCGGCACGACGCAGTTCGGTATGGGCCTGCTCCTGCTCGCGCGCGGCACGCCGCTGGTCTCGGCAACGCGGGGCGCTTTGATCGGCACGCTGCAGACGCCGCTCGCCACGCTCTGGGTGTGGCTGGCCTTCGCCGAGACGCCGGCCGTGGCGACGCTGGCGGGCGGCGCGATCGTGCTGGCGGCAGTGGTGGGCGACATCGCCCTCCCACGCCGCAAGGAGCACGTAATAACATAGCTGCAATACGGCTTGACTCACGGTTCGATCGATAAGACATTTGAACAGTTATTCAAATGTCCAGACCCAAGAAAACCATCCTGTCCGAGGACCACGCCGTGGCGCTGGCCGACCTGTTCCGCCTGCTGGGCGATCCCAGCCGGCTGCGCATCGTCGTTTCCTGCCTGCGCACACCGCTGGCCGTCACCGACATCGCCGACAAGCTCGGCCTGTCGGTATCGCTGGTCAGCCATCACCTGCGGCTCCTGAAAGGCGCG
>JAUXRT010000497.1 GCA_030681635.1 Reyranella sp. | reverse complement strand
TCGACCACCGAGAACACCGTGCCGTCGGTACTGCGATAGGGCGCCGTCTCGAAGCCCTTGGGCAGGAGCTGCATGTAGGTGCCCATGGTGGCGATCGGCGCGCCGCCGCTCGCCGGATTGACGTAGCGCAACTTGTAGCCGTGGCAGGCATCGGGCGGGCCGGCCTTGGCGAGACCCTGCAGCGCCTCGCGCGTGCGCGCATAGGGATAGTTGAAGATCGGCGAGGTCTGCCTGGCCGGCTTCCAGTCGACCGGCAGGAGACCGCTGGCGAATTTCGCGTCGGACGTGCCCTCGGGCGTGGTGACGATCTGCTCATCGGTCTCGCCGTTCTCGGCGAAACCCGCGTTGAACATCGCCACCAGCGGAATGTCGAGGCCGTCCAGCCACACCATAGGCTTCGATGAATCGTTGCCGTGATCGTGCCAGGTCCAGGTCGGCGTGATGACGAAGTCGCCCTCGTGCATGATCGTGCGCTCGCCGTCGACGGCGGTGTAGGCGCCCTCGCCCTCGACGATGAAGCGCAGCGCCGACTGGGTGTGGCGATGGGCGGGTGCCACCTCGCCCGGCAGGATGAGTTGCAGGCCGGCATAAAGCGTCGGCGTGATGCAGGCGCTGCCCGGCATTGCCGGATTCTCCAGGATCAGCACGCGGCGCACCGCTTCCTTGGCGGTGATCAGCGTGCCCGATTCCATCAGGAACGGCCGGACCTGGTCATAGTCCCAGCTCGCCGGTTGATATTTCGGCGCGGGTTGCGGCGGCACGAGCTGGTGCAGCGATTCCCACAGCGGCGCCATCGAGAGGCCGCCGATGCGCTCGTAGAAGTCGCGGCGGGCGTTGTTGCCGCTGGCAGGTGCGGCCATCGGGCTACTCGGCGGCGGCGCGCATGGGCGCCAGTCGAGCCGTTGCCCGGGCGCGGCACGCCGCGGCGAAAGCGCCAAACACCTTCATCGAAACCGGGTTCTCGAGCGCCTTGTATTCAGGGTGCCATTGCAGCGCGAGGGCAAAGCCCGGCGCATCAGGCACGCTCAGCGCCTCGACCTGGCCGTCCTCGCAGCAGGTCGCCTCGACCCTGAGGCGCGGCGCCAGCACATCGACGCCCTGGGCATGCAGTGAATTCACCCGCACCCGCCGTTCGCCCAGCAGGCGATGCAGCAGCCCGCCCTCGACAACATCGATGTCGTGCGCCGGCGCATAGTTCACGTCGATATCGGGTGATTTGGGCGAGCGGTGATCGCGCCGGCCGTCGACTTCGTGCACGTGCTGGTGCAGGGAGCCGCCCAGCGCCACATTGACCTCCTGCAGGCCACGGCAGATCGCAAACAGCGGCACGCCGCGATCGATCGCGTGCCGGATCAACGGCAGGGTGGTGGCGTCGCGGGCGGCATCGTGAGCCGTGCCCGGCCGGCTCTCCTTGCCGTAGTGGCGCGGTTCGACATTGGACGGGCTACCGGTCAGCAGGACGCCGTCGAGCGTCTCCAGCAGCCGGTCGAGGGCGTCGGTCGTGGCGGCATCATCGCCCAGTTCCGGTCCGACGGCCGGGATCAGGACCGGCAGGGCGCCGACGGCACGGACGGCGGCCTGGACGTATTTTTCGCCCACGGTGTGATGCCAGCCGCCCCGCCCATTCTCCTTGAGACAGGCGGAAATGCCGACGAGAGGCCGCACAAGAGACCGATCCATACCCGTGCCAAATCCTGCAATCAGAAGGGTTTATCATCGCCAACGGCAGGACCCTTGGCAATTGCCTCGGCAACGCTCCTGCCCGCTCCTTGTGCACTGCAGCCCTGCATGGTACCGCCCGCGCCGTCGAACCCTAAAGCCCAACCGAGTGAAAGTACGCCATGACGACGACGCCCCCGCCCGCCCCGCCGGCCCCCGACCAGCCCCAGGCGGTCGCCCCGCTCACCATGCACGGCCAGTACATCAAGGACCTGAGCTTCGAGAATCCGCGCGCGCCGCAGAGTCTGATCGAGCAGACGCAGCCGCAGCTCACGCTCAACGTCCAAGTCACCAACCGCCAGTTCGACGCCAAGACCTTCGAGGTCGCGCTCACGATCGAGGCCAGCGCCCAGACGCCCGAGAAAGAGCCGCTGTTCATGCTCGAGCTGGTCTATGCCGGCACCGTTTCCCTGGGCGAGCTGCCGCAGGAGGCCTATGGGCCGCTGCTGTTCATCGAGACGCCGCGCCTGCTGTTCCCGTTCGCCCGCGCCGTCGTCGCCAACGCCACGCGCGAGGCGGGCTTTCCGCCGCTCAACATCGCCCCGGTGGATTTCGTGGCGCTCTACCGCCAGCAGCTAGAAGCCAATGGCGGCCGGATGCCCGGCGTCGCCGACGGCCCGGTCGGCCACGCCTAGCTTCCCGCTGCGACAGCTCAGGCCTTCAGCCAGAGCGGGTCGCTGAGTTTCTTCAGGAATTCGGCGTGGGCCGCGAGTTCGGCCGCATCGACGAGATGCGGACGAGCCGGCCGCACCGGCCGGTTGTTGGGCGCCGACGTGCCGTCCGAGGCCGTGCCCGCCATCTCCGGCGCCAGGCCGAGATCGCGCTGCCGCCCGCCGCTCAATTCCAGGTAGACCTCGGCCAACAGCTCCGAGTCGAGCAGCGCGCCGTGCTTGGTGCGATGCGCATTGTCGATCCCGAAGCGATCGCACAAAGCGTCGAGGCTGGCGCGCTGCCCGGGGAACTTGCGCCGCGCCATCGACACGGTGTCGACGTAGGGGTTGGCGATCCGGGCCTTGCCCGCGCGTTCGAGTTCGGCGTTGAGGAAGCCCAGGTCGAACTGCGCGTTGTGGATCACGAGTTGCGCATCGCCCAGGAAGGCCATCAGCTCGTCGGCCTTGTCGCCGAACAGCGGCTTGTCGGACAGGAAATCTTCGGTGAGGCCGTGCACATCAAGCGCGCCGGTCGGCATGTCACGCTCGGGATTGAAGTAGCAGTGGAAGGTGATGCCGGTGGCGACCATGTTCACCAGTTCCAGGCAGCCCACTTCGACGACGCGGTGGCCTGCTTGCGGATCGAGGCCGGTGGTCTCGGTGTCGAGGACGATTTCGCGCATCCCGACCGTTTAGCCTATTTGCGACGGGCGCGGGCGAGCTGGCCTGTGAATCGTTCACGCCACGGATTGGGCGGCCAGAAGCGGCCGGGCTGCTGTCTCAATCGAGTGACGGCGGCGGCCAAAGCGGCCCGTGTCGGCGCCAGCCCCAGCCCGGTCGGGATGACCACGCTCGCCTTGCGGCGCTTCAGGGCATCCGGCACCTGCTGACGCAGGATGCCGTCGAGTTTCTCCGCCGTCATGCCGGGCCGGGCCATGACACGACGACGCTGCAGGAAAGCCGGCGCACTCACCACCAGGGTGGCATCGACACGGCGCTCACCCAGCCCCTCGAACAGCAGCGGGATATCGAGCACGACCAGCTTTTCGCCGGCCAGCGCGGCACGGCGCAGGAATGCCTTCTGCCGCTGGCCCACCAGGGGATGAACGATCGCCTCGAGCTGGCGCAGCGCCGCCTTGTTGCCGAAGACGCGCGCGCCCAGCGCCTGGCGGTCGAGCACGCCCGCCTTCACGACACCGGGGAACGCCGCCTCGATGCCGGGAAGCGCCGCCCCACCCGGTGCCTGCAGGGCGTGGACGGCGGCATCGGCGTCGTACACGGGCACGCCCATCTCCCGCAGCATCTTGGCCGCGGTCGATTTGCCCATGCCGATCGAGCCGGTCAGTCCGACGATGACCATCAGCGGAGACGCCTCACCGGCGTCAGGGCACCAGGATCGTCTGGCCCGTCGTCTTGCGGCTCTCCAGATCGATATGCGACTGCGCGGCCTCGGCCAGCGGATAATGCTGGTCGATGGCGATCTTGACCTTGCCGCTCTTGACCATCTTGAACAGCGACCTGGCCGAGGCTTCGAGGTCGGCGCGCGTGGCGGTGTAGGCGCCGAGACTCGGCCGCGTGAGATAGAGCGAGCCCTTGGCGTTGAGGATGCCGACCGACTGCGGCGGCACGGCGCCCGAGGCATTGCCGAACGAAACCATCAGGCCGCGCGGCTGCAGAACGTCCAGCGAGGCGGCCCAGGTGTCCTTGCCGACACCGTCGAACACGACCGGTACTTTCTTGCCCTTGGTGATCTTCATCACCTGCTCGACGATGTTTTCCTTGCTGTAGTCGATCGTCCACTTGTAGCCGTTCTTCTTGGCCAGCGCGGCCTTCTCGGGCGACGACACGGTGCCGATCACCTTGTAGCC
>JAUXRT010000493.1 GCA_030681635.1 Reyranella sp. | reverse complement strand
CCTGCGCCTTGCCCGAAGCGGTGAGCCAGGTGCCCATGACCGATTGCGCGTGAGCGGAAACGGCCGGCGCAAACACTGCAAGCAAAGCAACCAGAACAAGCCTTCTCATCATTCCTCCCTATGTCGTCGGCGGCATGCCGGACAACTCTCCCACGACATCGGCAGCCAATCGGCGATCAATCTCCCGCTGCTCGATCAATCCACGGCGATCGAGCGCCGCCACGACCCGCCGTGCGGCTTCCGCCGACCGTTCCATGTGCGACACCAGATACTGCACGACGCCGGCGCCGGCATGCAATTGCCTGTCGCCGAGCTGCTTCAGGATGATCGATCCCAGCAACTCGTCATCCGGAGGTGCCAGGGCCACGGCAGGTGCCGCCCGCAGCCGAGACGCCAGGTCGGGCAAGGCGATCGACCAGTGAGCCGGCGGCAGAGCAGACGTCAGCAACAAGGAGCCGCCACGCTCGCGCATCAGATTGTAGAGATGAAACAGGGCCCGCTCCGGTGCGCGATCCGCGCCCTCGACGACGATCGTGGGTGAGGCTGCTGCCATGTCGGACAGATCGGCCACGCTCTTGCCTTCGAGGTCAGTGCCATCGACCACGGACGCACCCGCGCGGGCCGCCCAGATCCGGGAGAGATGGGTCTTGCCGCAACCGGACGGACCGCTCAACGCCAGCGCCGGTGCCGGCCAGTCGGGCCAGCGGTCGACCCAGGCCAGCGCCTCGCGGTTGCCGCCGGCTGCGACAAAGTCTTCGCGGGCATAGGTTGGCGGTGGCAAGGTGAGCTCGAGGGTGAGCTGATTGGGCATCGGCCGCTCAGCCGGCATTGTCGCCGCGATAGATCCCGCTCTCGCGGTAACGGCCCATCAGGTGACGCACGATCACGCCGATCACCGCTGCCGTCGGCACCGCGATCAGGATGCCGACGAATCCGAACAGCGCGCCGCCCGCCAGAAGGGCGAACATGATCCACACCGGATGCAGCCCGACCCGGTCGCCAACAAGCTTGGGCGACAGCAGATTGCCTTCCAGGGTTTGGCCGAAAAGAAACACGGCTGCGACCTTCACGACGCCGATCCAGTCCGGCGGAAACTGCACCAGCGCCATGCCGATCGCCATCACGGCGCCGACGAACGTGCCGACGAACGGGATGAACGATATGGCGCCGGCGATCAGGCCTATGGCCAGACCGAACTGCAGTCCCACCAACGACAGGCCGATGGCATAGATCGAACCGAGGCAGAGACAGACCAGCGCTTGGCCGCGCACGTAGCCCGCGATGGCCGCGTTCGACTCGCGCGCCAGCTTGCGGATCGTGTCGGCATGATCGAGCGGCAGGGCGCTGTCGATCGCGGCAAGAACCTTTTCCCAATCGCGCAGCATGTAGAACGTCACGACAGGCGTGATGAACAGCAGGCCGAGAAGATTGATAATCGCCACGCTTCCTTCCGCGACCTGGCTGGCGACACCGCCCGCCACGGCAAGCCCCTTGCCGGCCCACTGGGCCGCCTGTGCCTGCAGGTCATGGACGCTGAGAGGCGCCATCCCCAGCCTCTCGCGCAGCGGCTCGATCAGCGGCTGGATGCGGAGCGAGGCCTTCACGACGTACTCGGGCGCTTTCACGATCAGCGCCTCCACCTGGCCGAGCAGCGGCGGCAGGATGGCCATGGCGATACCGACGGCCAGCAGCACCGCAACGATAGTCACGGCGGTGGTGGCCATCGTGCGCGACAGGCCGAGGCGCTGCAGGCGCGCGACGATGGGGTCGAGGAAATAGGCCACGACCATGCCGACCACGAACGGCAGCAGGATGTCGTTCAGGAGCCAGAGGACGAGCAGAAAGACGGCCGCCGCCGCCAGCCAGAATCGCCAGCGGCCGCCGATAGCCGGCTGAATCACCTCGCCCGGACGGTTGCCATTCGTCACCGCGGCTGCAGCCGCCACTGGTCGGCTTCCTTGTCCAGCGCCAGACCAGCCTGGGCCAGGGTGCGCTGAAGCTCGTCGGACGTCCCGAAATATTCAAGACGCAACTCGGCGCGGTCGGATTCCAACGAGCGCACGACCACGCTCTTGACCGCCGGCACAGCGCCGAGACGCTGGCGCACCTGAACCCAGTCGCCGAGGGCACGGATCGGCACCACGACGTCGATTGCATCCTGCGAATCGCGGTGGACGGTGGCAATGCTGCGCCACTCGTCATTCACCCGCGCATGTACCTTCTTGGCCGCCTCCGCGAGCTGGGCCGAACCCTCGACCGGCGTCTTCGGGATCTCGCTGCGGGCGCCGGTCTGCATGTCGTAGCGGACGCCGGCGACGCTGAGCGGGCCGCTGTCCTTGTCGCCCTCGACGATGGCCACGATGATCGTCGGTGCGCGATAGCGCTGATTGAGCCGCGACAGCGCCGCGACGTCCCCGACATAGGCTTGCTCGGACGTCAGCGCGCCCTGATCTGTGGGATCGGCGCGAAGTACCGTCACCGGCACGGCGCTGCCGGCAGTGTCGAGGGTCTGCCAGGCCTCACGCCAGGGATTGCGATCGTCCAACGGCTCCACGCCGGCCTTGCCTTTCCACACCGGGATGACCAGGGCAGGACGCGCGACCGTCTCGACCACCTTCACGCCGCTGTCGCTCAGCCAGGCTTTTGCCAGATCGGCGGCGAACACGACGTTCAACGTGGCGATGTAACGGCTGGGCGCGGTGCGCTCGCGGACAAACTCGACGCCACGCACCATGGCGTCGAGCCGGGCATCGTCGAGCGGCGGCACGCGGCCGCGATCCTCGGCCGACACGAGGCGGTCGACCAGCATACGCGAGGCCCGGCGCTTGGCTTCCTGGATGCCCTGCTCCCGCGCCTTGATCGCATCGGCGGCAGCTACATCGACATCAATGCCGGTGATCGAATAGGAATTGCCGCCGGCCCCCTGGGCAGCGGCGGCGCCGCACAGGGCAAGGGTCGTCAGCAGAATTGCGAAGATCGTGGAAAACCATTTGCCTATCGGCATTGCGGGGGTCCGGTTTTTGGCTATGTTCGCGCCAACTATCTAGCACGCCACCTGATCTAGCACGAATGAGCATGGCTTGAAGCCCGACGCACCGCCTGACACGCCAAGCGACAACAAGGGGGGACATAACCGGCCGCCCCTGACCTACAAGGACGCCGGCGTCGACATCGATGCCGGTGACGCGCTGGTCGAGCACATCAAGCCGCTGGCCCGTGCCACCGACAGGCCGGGCGTGATGGGCGGCCTGGGCGGCTTCGGCGGCCTGTTCGACCTCAAGGCCGCAGGATTTCGGGACCCCATCCTGGTGTCGGGCACCGACGGCGTCGGCACCAAGCTCAAGGTCGCGATCGAGGCCGGCATCCCCGACACGGTAGGAATCGACCTGGTGGCGATGTGCGTCAACGACATCGTGGTCCAGGGCGCCGAGCCGCTGTTCTTCCTCGACTACTATGCAAGCGGCCGTCTCGACGTCGACGTCGGGCGGCGTGTCGTGGCCGGCATTGCCGAGGGCTGCCGGCGCGCGGGCTGTGCCTTGATCGGCGGTGAGACGGCGGAAATGCCCGGCATGTATGCCGACGGCGACTACGATCTGGCCGGCTTCACCGTCGGCGCTGCCGAACGCGACGAATTGCTGCCACGGGCCGACATCGCGGCCGGCGACACGGTGCTGGGCATTGCCTCGAGCGGACCCCATTCGAACGGCTATTCGCTGGTCCGCAGCGTCGTGGCGCGCAGCGGCCTCACCTACGACGCGCCCGCCCCCTTCGCCAAGACGTCGCTCGGCGTGGCCCTGCTCGAGCCGACACGCATCTACGTGAAGCAGGTGCTTGGCGTGGTGCGCACGACCCGCGCCATCAAGGGCCTCGCCCATATCACCGGCGGAGGTCTGCCCGGCAACGTGCCGCGTTGCCTGCCTGCGGGGACGCGCGCGCGCCTCGATGCCAGGCAATGGACGGCGCCGCCGGTTTTTCGCTGGCTGCACGAGGTTGGCCAGGTGCCGACCGATGACATGCTGCGTACGTTCAATTGCGGCCTCGGCATGATTGCCGTGGTGGCCAGGAATGATGCGACGCGCATCGCCAAGGCGCTGCGTGACACCGGCGAGGTCGTGCACGAGATCGGCTTGATCGAGCGCGCGCCCAGCGACGAAGCCGACTGTGTCGTCGAGCATGCCGACAGCCTCTGGCGCTCTTGACGTGGCGAAGCTGAAGGTTGGCATCCTGATTTCGGGCCGAGGCAGCAACATGGCGGCCCTGGCCCGGGCCGCCCAAGCGGCCGACTATCCGGCTGAGATCGCCTGCGTCGTCAGCAACCGGGAAGATGCGCCCGGCCTCAAGGCCGCGGCCGAGGCCGGCATCGCGACGGCGGTGGTGTCCCATCGCGACCACGCCGACCGCGAGACTTTCGATCGTGCCCTGTCGGCAGCGCTGGAGCGGCACGGCGTCGAACTGGTCGTCCTTGCCGGTTTCATGCGGATCTTCAGCCCGTGGTTTCCGACGCACTGGGCCGGCCGGGTGATCAACATCCATCCGTCCCTGTTGCCGTCGTTCAAGGGCCTGCATGTCCAGCAGCAGGCGCTGGACGCCGGCGTGCGGTTGAGCGGCTGCACGGTCCACTTCGTCATCCCGGACCTCGATGCCGGGCCGATCATCGCCCAGGCTGCCGTGCCGGTCCTGGCCGGTGACACCGAGGAGACGTTGTCGGCCCGCATCCTGCGCCAGGAGCACCGGCTCTATCCGCTGGCCGTGCGCTGGTTCGCCGAGGGTCGGATCGCGATCGTCGATGGACGGGTCAGCGTCCGCGACATTCCGTCCGGCGGCGCCCTTCTCTTCTCCGCCGAACCCTAGTTCGCTATAAGATAGCCGCGAAATCTCAACGAGGATCCGACATGGCCGACGCGCAGGACGACTACCCCGCCCACCTGGAAACCTACACTTCCTTCAACAAGGTGGTGACGTTCACGCTCCTGTGGATCGTGCTGATCCTGGCTTCCATGGCTTTGGGACTGGTCGGCCATATGTCGATCCTGGCGCTCTTCCTGGGTATCGGCGGCAGCGTGGCCCTGCTGGTGGCTTTCGCCGTCCTGGGCTGACGCCGGTACCTCGAAAAAGAAAAGCGGCCCCCGATGAAAATCAGGGGCCGCTTTTTTGTGCCTGCTTTATGGCTGGCGATCGTCTCAGCCGACGATTTCGGAGCCGGCGAAGAAGTAGGCGATCTCGATCGCGGCATTCTCGGGCGAGTCCGAGCCATGCACGGAGTTGGCCTCGATCGACTCGGCGAAGTCCTTGCGAATGGTGCCGGCGGCCGCATTGGCCGGATTGGTCGCCCCCATGATCTCGCGGTTCGCCGCAATGGCGTTCTCGCCCTCCAGCACCTGAACGACGACCGGGCCCGACATCATGAACTTGCAGAGGTCGGCAAAGAACGGCCGCGCCTTGTGCACGCCGTAGAAATGCTCCGCCTGCGTGGCGGTCATCCAGATGCGCTTCTGAGCCACGATCCGCAGGCCCTTCTCTTCGAAGCGGGCGTTGATCTTGCCGGTCAGGTTCCGGCGGGTCGCATCCGGCTTGATGATCGAGAAAGTGCGTTCGACGGCCATGGAATCCTCTTGAAGACAAACACTTGGCGAGTGGGCGCGCCTTATAGACGCGAGGTTTAGGCCCGGCAAGTCGGCCGATCCGGCTTGGAGCAGGCCGGTATCGCATGCTAAAGGCCGCCGCCCCATGCTCCATATCAGCGACATTTCCTTCCGCCACGGCGAACGCGTGCTCTTCGACCGCGCTTCCGCGGCCTTTTCAGACGGCTGGAAGGTCGGTCTGGTGGGCCGCAATGGCGCGGGCAAATCGACGCTCCTGCGCCTGATCCAGGGCCAGATCGAGGCCGACAGCGGCGAGATCAACCTGATGGGCCGCACCCGAGTCGGCTCCGTGCCGCAGGACCCGCCCGGCGGCGACATCACCGTCCTGGACGCCGTGCTGGCGGCCGACGTCGAGCGCAGCGCCCTGATGGCCGAGGACGCCACCTGCCACGACGGCCTGCGCCTGGCCGAGATCCATGCCCGGCTCGACGAGATCGGCGCCGCCTCGGCCCCTTCCCGCGCCGCCTCGATCCTGAACGGCCTGGGTTTCGACAACGAGAAACAGGGACGGCCCTGCGGCGAATTCTCCGGCGGCTGGCGCATGCGCGTGGCGCTGGCCGGCACGCTGTTCAGCGACCCCGACCTGCTGATCCTCGACGAGCCGTCGAACCATCTCGATCTCGAGGCCATGCTGTGGCTGACCGAGCATCTGAAACGCTTCCGCAATACCGTTCTGATGGTCAGCCACGACCGCGACCTGCTGAACGACGTGTGCGACCACATCGTCCACATCGATAACGAGAAGCTGGTCCCCTACACCGGCAACTACGACTTCTTCGAACGCACGCGCGCCGAACGCCTGGCCAACGACGCCGCCCAGCAGGCCAAGGTCGCGGCGCAGCGCAAGCACATGCAGGCCTTCGTCGACCGCTTCAAGGCCAAGGCCAGCAAGGCACGCCAGGCGCAGTCGCGCATGAAGATGATCGAGAAACTGGGTCCCGTCGCCAGCGTCCCGATCGAGGAGCGGGTCTCGTTCAACTTTCCCTCGCCCGAGATCCTCGCCTCGCCGATCGAGACGCTCGACGAGGTCTCCGTCGGCTACCCCGACGGACCGCTGGTGCTGCGCGGCCTCGATCTGCGCATCGACATGGAAGACCGCATCGCGTTGCTCGGCCAGAACGGCAACGGCAAGTCGACCTTCATCCGCCTGATCTCGCAGCGGCTCGAGCCGCGCGAAGGCCGGCTGAAGAAGACGCCGAAGTTGCGCGTCGGCTATTTCTCGCAGGACCAGGAAGAAAGCCTCGACTACGAAGCGACGCCGTTCGATCACATGAACCGCGCCCTGGGAACCGGCGCGGGCGAGGCCAAGGTGCGCGCCCAGCTCGGCCGCTTCGGCTTCTCGCGCGACCGCGCCAACCTCAGGGTCGGTGTGCTCTCCGGCGGCGAGAAGACCCGCCTGCTGCTGGCGCTCGCCACCCGCAACGCGCCGCACATGCTGCTGCTCGACGAGCCGACCAACCATCTCGACATGGACGCCCGCGCCTCGCTGGTCGACGCCATCAACGACTTCGAGGGCGCCGTCGTGCTGGTGAGCCACGATACGCATCTGGTGAAGATGGTGGCCGACACGCTGTGGCTGGTCGCCGGCGGCAC
>JAUXRT010000492.1 GCA_030681635.1 Reyranella sp. | reverse complement strand
GCGGCGGGAATAGGTCACGAACTAGGTCACGGGGCGCACAGGGGCGAATGGAACAGCTTGGAATCACCGTTTTCGACGTCGCCGTCATTGCCGTGGCCGTGTTTGGCGCGGCCATCGGCATGTCGAGCGGCTTCGCCCATGCCATCCTGTTCATCGGCTCATGGATCGGAGCCGGTTGGGTCGCCTGGCGATACTCCAAGGTCATCCAGCCCGAGGTCGAGCAGCTCGTCGGCAGCACCGAACTGGCCTATTTCATCTCCATGCTGGCGGTTTTTGTCGCCGCCCTGATCGTGCTGGTGATGCTGACGAACGCCCTCTCGCGCTCGATCAAGGCAAGCCCGCTGGGCAAGCCCGACCGCATCCTGGGCGCGGGCTTCGGCGTCCTCTGCGCCTGGGTCGTGGTGGGCGCAGCCTTCTTGTTTTATGGCTATCTGGGCCCCCGCACCTTGCCGCCGGCGGTCGAGGGCGCGGCCACCTTCCCGATGGTCAAGGAAATGGCCACTTTCATCGAACCCAACCTGCCCACAGGGTTCCGGAACCGGCTTCTGCGGCCGGGCATGGACACCGGCGCCGCGCCTGCTTCCCCGGCCTCCAGCCCCACCCCGGCCCCAGCGCCGGCCTCTACTCCGGCTGAAGGCGACACCAAACCGCCGCAGTGAGTTATCCTTGATGGCGCAGCGGGCAGCTCCCAGATATAACCCCGCCGTGCCAGACACACAGAAGCCCTCCAGCCACGACCTCGACAAGTTTCACGAGGAATGTGCGTTGTTCGGCATCTACGGCACCTCGGATGCCGCCGCCCACACCGCCCTCGGTTTGCATGCCCTGCAGCACCGCGGCCAGGAGGCCTCCGGCATCGTCACCTTCGACGGCCGCCACTTCCACGATCACCGTTCCCCCGGCCTGGTCGGCGACATCTTCGGCGAACAGCCGGTCATGGCGCGCCTAAAAGGCTATTCGGCGATCGGCCATAACCGCTACGCCACCACCGGCGGGGCGTCCGACCGCAACATCCAGCCGATCTTCGCCGACTTCGACTTCGGCGGCATGGCGCTGGCCCATAACGGCAACCTCACCAACGCCTATATCCTGCGCAAGGAACTGGTGCGGATGGGCTGCCTGTTCCAGTCGACTACCGACACCGAAGTCATCAACCACCTGGTTGCCCGCTCCGACTATTCGAC
>JAUXRT010000484.1 GCA_030681635.1 Reyranella sp. | reverse complement strand
CTCGAATTGTGTTCAATAATTCGCAGCAAGCCGCCCGTCCGGCCGGTCGTTGACAGGAATGCATCACTGCTCATGTGCCGATTGGCACGCTGCCCCAAACGACTAGCCAACTCGCCAATGAATGTAAGACTATCAATTCGGGTATTGTCACTCTGCGTCCGAAAAAAACCCTCGATCTCGTCGAGGCCATCGCGGACAACTTCGAAATCCTGAAGCCTTTCTTTAGGGCGCAATCGAGTACAATCAGAGTAGAAACGCAACCAGCGGTCGCGCGCCAAGCCACTGACATAACGTTCAATGCGCGCACCTAGCTCTTCAACGTTCGTGTCAAACCCCATCGGAATTGGATCGGCACCCGTAAGAACGAAATAGCAGAGCTGTCCGAATGCATAGACATCTACGGTGGGCTCACGCGCTTGGAACGAATCTGGATGAGCGAATTGTTCTGGAGGTGCGTAGAACGCATTTCCCATTGCAGTGCGCGTCATAGCAGATGCTGTGGACATCCAAGCCAAATCGAAATCAGTAAGATACGGTATGGCTTCGCCATCAAGCATATTGACGACAATATTTTCCGGCTTGATGTCTCGGTGTAGAACCGACCGCTGATGCGCATGCTGTATCGCATCGGCAATCAGTATCATTACTCGCAGCGCCACCTCGTAGTAGTCGTCATCCCACATTCGAGCAGAGACAAAACCTTTCAGATTGGGCCCGTCAATGAAGTCCATGGAGAATCCAAGAGGACATTCCATATGTTCGTGGACGCGAACTATTGTCGGCCAGTCCAGCCGTTTCATTGCGTTGTATCCACGCGAAAAACGACTAACTTTTTCTTCATTAGCGAGTTCATTGGGGTGGTAAACTTTAACGGCACGAAGCTGGCCTGCATGAGAGCCATCTTTGACTTGCACTTTGTAAA
Source organism: Reyranella sp. (assembly GCA_030681635.1). GTDB lineage: Bacteria > Pseudomonadota > Alphaproteobacteria > Reyranellales > Reyranellaceae > Reyranella. The sequence continues at coordinate 16,845 of JAUXRT010000484.1, read as the reverse complement.
CACTGCCAAACCCACCGCTGCCGACACGCTCGATGACGTGAGCATAGCCCTTCATGTACCGAATCTCCGCGCCAACCTGGATGTTCGCCAATCTAGCGCGGTTAGAATTGAGCACATCCTGGGCCTGACGGAAGTCTAAGTGGTCTGACAGAAATGGGTAGGCGCGCTGCTGTTTACGCGACCATTCCACGATTAAGTCTAGAGCGTCACAAGCCGCTGCGAAACCAGGCTGGCCGACCGACATGATGCTCGGAGCATGTCTCTGGGCAAAATTGTCTAGCATTCGCGCAAACTGCCTAGATACAGAAGTGCTTACTTGTCCCTCTGTTTCAGCTGCGACCACTGGAGTTAGATCACTGGCGAGTACGATTCTGTGTTCAACGTCCAGCTTGAATATCGGTGCTGGTTCCCCAGCTTGCTCTAACTTTGCGGAGATATAGTCGCAAACACGCCCCGCAGTTACTTCTCCACGGTCGTCGGCTGCCGCTCCTAGCAGGGCATCACAAAACTGCTCGGTAAATGCGCTCTTGTTGCCGGGCCTACCAGCCAAGGCATAACCCTCCGGCCGACATGCCGCCAAGATGCAGCGGCTTATGGGCTTGTTAGGTACCGATACTTCAAATTCTCTCCGATTGATGCCGCCCAATTCCACGGGCAGTGCTCCTGCGCGACAGCAGTCCAAAGTCGCAACGACATTTGTCCCTGCTTCGGCTAGTCCGTCGAGATTTCTACCGAGCTCGTCCATGGACAACCCAGGTCGATCTCTTGACCAATCAAACAGTACGAGCGATGCGCCAAGCATCCGATCAGAAGAGCCGTGGCCAGAAAAGTAAAAGAGGAATACGTCCGGGCGTTCAGTTGCGATGTGGCGCAGAGCATCAAGAACGGCACTTCTTGTCGCTGAGCCTTCGACAAGCTGGCGAACATCGAAGGCATACTCGCGCATCTGAAGTATCGTAGCCAAGCCGTCCACATCTAACGCACATGATGATAGTGGGGTCATGCGTGGATACGCGTCGATTCCAATCAAAAGGGCGATCTTCTTCATCTGATTCCTCAACGACGAATTTACACTGCACAACCTCAACTTACTTACGCGCACACAATTGCTATTTGATCTCACTCACACGAAAATCGCAATGGTCGAGGCCATTGCTAACCACGCCAGTTCGGGAATTAGCTCATGGCCACTGCTATCCCCCCTCCTCCGTGCCATAACGTCGGCACGGAGCGGGGGGACGAGGCATGAGCCAGACCGGCACCGGCTATCGGCCGGTCGACAACAACTACTTCGAGAGGCGCGGACTGCGCCGTTACGCCGGCGTCGCGTCCCTGTGGGCGCTGGGCGTCGGCGCCGTCATCTCCGGCCACTATTCCGGCTGGAACCTCGGCCTGCTGGCCGGCGGCTGGGGCGGCTTTGCGCTGGCGGCCGGCCTCGTCGCCCTCATGTATCTCTGCCTCGTCTTCTGCATCGCCGAGATGGGCGCGGCGCTGCCGCACACCGGCGGCGCCTATTCCTTCGCGCGCGCCTCGATGGGTCCGTGGGGCGGCTTCATCACCGGCCTCTGCGAGAACGTCGAGTATGTGCTGACACCCGCCGTGGTGGTCTCCTTCTTGGCGACCTATCTCGCCGCCGTCTTCGAGACGCAGCCGGCGTGGCTGCCGCTCTACTGGATCGGCTGCTACGCCATCTTCATCGCGCTGAACGTCTGGGGCGTCGAACTCTCGTTCAAGGTCACGGTCGTCGTGACCGTGGCCGCGCTGGCCTGCCTCGCGCTGTTCTGGATCACGGCGCTTCCTGTCGCCGACTTCCAGCGCTTCGCCCTCAACATCGGCGCCGGACCCGACGGCAAACCGGTCGAACTGCCCGAGGGCGGCGGCCCATTGCTGCCATTCGGCTTGTATGGCGCGCTGGCGGCGATGCCCTTCGCGGTCTGGCTGTTCCTCGCCATCGAGCAGCTCCCGCTCGCCGCCGAGGAGTCGCTCGACCCGCGCCGCGACATGCCGCGCGGCATCATCGCTGCACTTCTCACCCTCTTCGTTTCGGCCGCGCTCATCGTCTGGCTCAACCCCTCGGTGGGCCCCGGCAGTTTCAAGCTCGCATCATCGGGCGAGCCGCTGCTCGACGGCTTCCGCGCCACCACCGGCGGCACGCTGGCCAAGGTCCTGGCGCTGGTTGCCTGCATCGGCCTGATCTCGAGCTTCCACACCATCCTGTTCGCCAAGGGCCGGCAGATCTATTCGCTGTCGCGCGCCGGCTACTTCCCGCGCTTCCTCTCGATCACCCACGCGCATCACAAGACACCGCATGTGGCGCTGCTGGCCGGCTCGGCGGTGGCGCTCGCGATCATGTTCGCGCTGTGGTTCGGCATGGGGGCTGAAAGCGGCGCGGCCGCGATCCAGGGCATGCTGCTCAACATGGCGGTGGCGGGCGCCATGCTCTCCTATCTGGCGCAGGCCGTGAGCTTCATCGTGCTGCGCCTCAACAGGCCCGGCCTCGACCGCCCCTATCGTTCACCGCTGGGAATTGCCGGCGCCATCGTGACGCTGGTGCTGGCGCTGCTCACGCTCGCCTTCCAGCTTCTCGATCCGGTGTTCGTGACCGGTGTGCTGGGCGTCGGCGTCTGGTTCGCGATCGGCATCGCCTGGTTCGCCGCGGTCGGCCGCCATCGCCTCGTGCTGTCGCCGGAAGAGGCCTTCGCGCTGAAGGCTGCCCGCAACACGGAAGAATCAGTCGCGGAATGACGCCGCGACCGCGGCCTCGCGGTCGCGCTCGGCCAGGCTCTGCGCCACCTGCTTGCGCAGCCGGTCCAGGTCGGGACCGCGCAGCACGCCGCGCTTCGTTTCCGGATGGTTGATCGGATTGACCGGCTTGCCGTCGGCCAGCAGTTCGAAATGCAGATGCGCGCCGGTCGAGCGGCCGGTGCTGCCGACGAAGCCGATGACGTCGCCGCGCGACACCTTCGTGCCGGCGACAATGCCGGCGGCGAAGCCGGAGAGATGGCCATAGACCGTCGCCAGCTTGCCGGCATGGTCGATGCGGATCCAGTTGCCGTAGCGGCCGTTGGGCGCCGCGCCGATCACCACGCCGTCGGCCGCGGCATGGACCGGCGTTCCCGCCGGCGCCACCAGGTCGACCCCCTCGTGCATGAACAGCGAGCGCGTGACCCTGGGCGTTTGTTGCCAGTTGCCATAAGGCGAGTGGACGACCGGCGGCCGGCCGTAGGACGACGAGCCTCCTGACGAAGCGAGCGGCGTCTCGCCGGTGATGGTGCCGGGTTTCAGGCCGGGCGGCAGCGCCGGCGGGGTGCGCATCGGCCCGCCCATGGCGCCCGACTTGCCGGCGGTCGGTGGCGGCGGCGGCTGGTCGAACGGGTCGGCACGCAAGCCGAAGCCCGACGAGATGGAAACGATCTCGACCGGCAGCCGGATCGCGGGCGCCAGGGTCGCCTGCCCGGTCGCCGACCAGAAATGCTCGGCTCCGTCGCGCGTGCGGAAGCGGTGGATCGCAACGGTGCCCTTGGCGGCGGTCCTGAGCTCCGCCCACAGCACCCGGCCGGGGCCGATCGGCACGCCCTCGGCGACGAAGGTCCGCTCAAAGCGGACATGGAAGCTGTCGCCATCGCGGACCTCGCGGTCGAGATCGATCGACGTGGCGAAGGCCTGCAGCACCTCGAACATCGCCGACGCCGGCACGCCCGACAGGGCAGCCGAGGCTTCGAACGAGTCCGTGATCGTGCCCGCCACCGCGATCTGGCGGGAGAACGGCAGCAGCTCGCGCGTCGGCTCCTCGTCGGCATGGCTCGCCGTCACCGGACCGAACAGCAACGCGCCAGCAAGCGCCGCGACGAGAGATGACCTGTTCATGTGCCCGACTCTTTACCGCATTTGCGGTCCCGCCCGCCACGTCCGCGTCGCCCGCCTGTGTCGCAGCTCAGCGCCTTGAAAATGACCGGATTGGTCGGCGGTCATTGCTGGGAGCGCGCCACTCCCGTGGCGCGCTCCCAGCAGTTAAGGCTTCGGTTTAAAAGCCTTCACGCGAGCATCCGCGTCGGCGATCTGCGCCTTGGTCATGCGCTTGACCAAGGCCGCCTTGTCCTTGATCGCCTGGTCGAGGCGGTCCTGGTTCTTCGGCGTGTAGCCCTTGATGGCGAGCGTCAGCCACTTGTAGGCGTCGACGTCGTTGTGCGGCGGGATGCCCTCGCCGAAGCCGTACATGAAGCCGATGTTGTTCTGCGCCCGGGCGTAACCCTGGTCGGCGGCGAGCAGAAAGAGCCGGGCGGCCTCGGCGTGATTGCGCGGCACGCCCTCGCCGCTCCAGTACATGGCGCCCAGCAGCGTCCGCGCCTCGGCATTGCCCTTGTCGGCCCAGGTTTTCCAGATGCGCGCCGCCGTTGCCATGTCCTTGCGCTCGTAGGCGCCGGCCGCCTGGCCCATCTCGGCCTCGAGCGATTGGGCCGCGGCGGGTGCAGCCAAGGGTGCAGCGAGGGACGCGAAGAGGAAAGTCGCGGTGATTGTCAGCAATTTCCAGATGTTCATGACGCCATCCTATTGCCCGCCGTTTCAATTTCAATCACGCTGTGCGCAATGGAAATCGACGCCGCCGCAATACACCTGCCCCTGATGGCGCGTTTCGCCATCGTCATGTTCCTCCTGCTCGCCACGCCTTACGTCGCTCGGCGCCTGCGCATTCCCGCCGTGGTCGGCTACATCCTGGTCGGAATCCTGGTCGGGCCGCATATGCTGAGCGTGCTCCCCGGCAATTCCAAGGTCGGCGAGTTCTTCGCCGAGCTGGGCAAGCTCCTGCTGATGTTCTTCGTCGGCCTGGAAATCGACATGCAGCAGTTCCGCGAGCATCGCCGCAAGTCGCTGGTCTTCGGCCTCGCCACCTTCGCCCTGCCGATGGCGGCCGGCGTCGCCATCGGGCTGGTCTTCGGCTACTCGATGTTGTCGGCCATCCTCATCGGCTCGCTGCTGGCCTCGCACACGCTGATCGCCTACCCGCTGGTGATGCAGGCGGGCCTCGCCAAATACCTGCCCGTCACCGTGACAGTGGGCGCCACCATCCTCACCGACACGCTGTCGCTCCTCGTGCTGGCGGTCTGCGTCACCACGCATAAGGCGGGCTTCATGAGCCCTGCTGCGCTCGGGATCCAGCTCGCCGAGCTCGCGCTCTTCATCTTCATCATGGTCTATGTGCTGGGCCGCACCGGCCGCTGGCTGTTCGCCCGCTTCGGACGGACGGACGAGGCCTCTTTCGCCCTGATGCTGATCATCGTCGGCATCGGCGCGGCGCTGGCCGAAACGCTGCAGCTCGAGGGCATCCTCGGCGCCTTCATGGCAGGCATCGCGGTCAACGAGGCGGTGCGCGACACCTCGGCCAAGGAGAGGATCGAGTTCCTGGGCAACGCCTTCTTCATCCCCTGCTTCTTCATCGTCACCGGCTTCCTGATCGACCTCAAGGTCTTTGCCGCGACGCTCTCGACCCAGGCCGCCCTGGTCGCCGCGATCGTGGTGGGGCTGATGGGATCGAAATGGATCGCGGCCGAGCTCGTGGGCCGCGCCTGGAAGTTCTCCGCCGCCGACCGCGGCCTGATGGGCTCGCTCACCTTCCCGCAGGTGGCGGCCACGCTGGCCACGGCGATCGTGGGCTATCAGGCGCTGAATGCCGCCGGCCAGCGCCTGAGCGACGAGCGCATGCTGAACGCGGTCCTCGTGCTGGTGATCGTGACCTCGGTGGTGGGCCCGATCCTCACCGCGCGGTTCCTGCGCAAGACCACGATCACGCCTGCGGCTCCGCCGGTCCGTCAGGCCGCGACAGGATAAAGGTCGCGACGGCGGCCAGCACGGCCCCCTGCACGGCAAGCACCCAGCCCGGCACCGCGAGCAACCAGCTCATCGCCAGCGCGAGCGCCATGACGGCAAGCGCCGCGCGCTTGGCGCCGCGGCCGATGGCACGGTGCTGCTGCCAGTTGTCGATCAGCGGGCCGAACCGCGGATGCGACGTCAGCCACGCATGCAAGCGCGGCGAGGAGCGTGCGAAGCAGACGGCGGCGAGCAGCAGGAACGGCGTCGTCGGCACCAATGGCAGAACCGCGCCCGCGATGCCGCAGCCCGTGGCGCCGAGGCCAAGCAGCAGCCACAGGAAGCGCGAAGACATCACCGCCCGGCCGCGCCCGGCCAGGCACATTCGGCCAGTGTCGTCGATTCGAGTTCCGCCAGGAAGGCGTCGCGCGCCGCCGCCAGCCGCTTTTTCAGGCGGCAGGTCGGGGTCAGCACGCAGGCGCCGCCGTCGTCGCGGAAGCACTCGACCAGTGGCTGGCCGTGTTCCAGCGCCCGCACGACCTCGCCGAGCGTGATCGACCGCGGTGACCGCGCGAGACGGAAACCGCCGCCCGCGCCGCGCTGGGTCTTCACGAAGCCCGCATCGGCCAGCTCCCTGACCACCTTGGTCAGGTGATGGCGCGAGATGGCGAACTCGGTCGCGATCTCGTCGGTGGTGAAGGAACGGTCCGGCGCGCCTGCCAGGCGCATCAGGGCGCGCAGCCCGAAATCGGTGAACGCTGTGAGGCGCATTGTCACTCCGCTCAACTCGGTATTGGCAACACACGTTATCTGATCCTAAATAGGTATTGTAAATACCTATTTAGGATCATGATGAGCATCGAGTCCCTGGACAGCACCGAACGGCGGGCGCGGATCACCGCCGACATCGTCGAGCGCACCGGCATCGACGCCGCGATGATCCAGCGCCTGGTCACCGCCTTCTATGCCCGCGTGCGCGAGGATGCGCTGCTGGGCCCGGTGTTCGGCGCACATGTCGTCGACTGGGACGCCCACCTCGCGCGCATGTGCAGCTTCTGGGCCTCGGTCGCGCTGATGTCGGGGAGCTATCATGGCAATCCGATGGGCCGGCATATCGGCCTGCCCATCGACGCCCGGCATTTCGACCGCTGGCTGGCACTGTTCGAGGAGACGGCGGCGGAGGTCTGCCCGCCGCCGGCCGCCGACCATTTCATCGAGCGCGCCCGGCGCATCGCCCAGAGCCTCGAACTCGGCATCGCCAGCGTGCGCGGCGTCCGGCTCGGCCGTGGCCAGCGCTTTCACCGCGAGGATCTCACCCCACCCAGCCCGGGAGACCAGCCATGACCGCGTCCGTTTCCACGCCGTTCAACCGCCGCCAGTCGGTCGGCGAGATCGCCGCCGCCCTGCCCGGCGCCACCGCGGTGTTCCGCCGCTTCGGACTCGATTTCTGCTGCAAGGGCGACGTGCCGCTCGAGGAGGCCGCGCGCGTGAACGACGTCGCGCTGGCCGAGGTCGAACAGGCGCTGGCGTCGCTTGACGTCCGGGCGGCCACCGAGGCGCCGCACGAGACCGCGGCGCTGATCGCCCACATCCTCAGCCGCTACCACAAGGTCCATCGCCGCGAGTTGCCCGAGCTGGTGGCGCTGGCGCGCCGCGTCGAGTCGGTCCACGCCAGGCACCCCGACGTGCCGCGGGGCCTGGCCGATCTGTTGGAGCATATTCAGCAGGAGCTGGATTCCCACATGTGCAAGGAGGAGCTGATCCTGTTCCCGGCCATGGCACGGGCCGAGGCCGCCGACGGCGGACTGGAAGCGCCGATCTCCTGCATGCGCCACGAGCACGACGACCATGGCACCAGCCTGCGTGAGCTCGAGGCGCTGACCCGCGACTTCACCCTGCCGGACGGCGCCTGCCGCACCTGGCAGGCGCTCTACGCCGGCGGCGCCAAGCTGGTCGACGACCTGATGGAGCATATCCACCTCGAGAACAATCTCCTGTTCCCCCGCTTCACGCCCGCGCCGCGCGCCGGCTGAACGAGATCACTTTTTTAGGCGCGCGACCATGCTGCCGAGACCGCCTTTCGCCTTAACAGGATCGTCGGCTCCTTCTACGGTGACCCAACGATGCGGGAAATCCTGAAGCACCCATTTTCGGCCGCCAGGCGCGCCGCCAAGGCCCCCACGCCGGCCTTCATGCTGATCGAAGGCCCGCTTGTGCGTCCCCTGCCGCCGGAATCAACCAGCGTCGCTCCACGAAACTTCTGGCTGGTGCAGCCGTGGGTGATCGTGACCATCGTCATCGCCGTCATCATCGCCCTGGTGATCCCCGGCCTGATCCTGGACCTCAATCGCGGCTTCTGAGGACGTTCGGCCTCTGAGCGGGCGCGCACATGTTCCCGTGCGAAATACCGGGGCGGGATACGAGGCGCGTCGTGTTGACCTCCGTCTCGAGCATGGTCATCGTTCGAGCCAGGGGACTTCAATGCTTACAGAGAAGAGCAGCGACAATGGATTTTTCGTTCTCCGAGCAGCACGCTGCCGTGCGGGAGACGGTCAGGCGCCTGTGTCGATCGGAGCATCAGCAGTTGGTCGCGGCGGCAGAGGAGAACGAAGCGCTGCCGCGCGGGGTGTTCGCGCGGTGGGGCGAGCTCGGCCTGCTGGGCGTCCGCTATCCCGAAAGCGATGGCGGCAGCGGCCTCGATAAGATCAGCGACTGCATCGTGCGCGAGGAACTGAGCTACATGAGCCAGGGCTTCGCCTCCAGCTGGTCGGCACACAGCCACCTCGGGATCTGGCCGATCTGGAAGATCGGGACCGACGGCCAACGCAAGCGCTACTTCCTGCCGGCCGTGCAGGGAAAGAAGATTGCCGGCTTCGCCCTCAGCGAGCCGGACGGCGGCTCCAACATCCGCGCGCTGAAAACCCGCGCCGAGCGCACCGCCGGCGGCTGGAAGCTCAACGGCAGCAAGCTCTACATCACGAACGCGCCGATCGCCGATTTCCTGCTCGTGGCTGCCCGCACCGCGCCGGAGTTCAGGGGCGACGCCATCAGCCTGTTCATTGTCGAGCTGCCAGCCAAGGGCATGGCCATAGAGAAACTGAAAAAAGAGGGTATCCGCGCCTCCGAGACCGGCCTCATCCACATCGAGGACGTCTTCGTCCCCGACGACTGCGTCCTCGGTGAACGCCTGGGGACCTACCCTGTCATCCTCGAGTCGCTGAGTGAGAACCGCGTCGGCGTCGCCGCCAATGCGCTGGGCATGGCGCGCGCCGCCTTCGATGCCGCGACAGCCTATGCGCGCGACCGCCTGGTCGCCGATCGGCGGATCGGAGACTACCAGGCGATTGGCCACAAGCTTGCGGAGATGTCGGCGCAGATCGAGGCCGCGAAGTGGCTCGTCTACTACGGCGCCTGGCGGGTCGACCAGAACACGCTGGACGCCGCAACCGCGGCCCGCGTGAAGCTGATCGCGAGCGAGACCGCGGTCGCCGTGAGCGAGCAGGCCATTCGCATCCATGGCGGCGCCGGGATCATGCGCGAGTACCCCGTCGGCCGCATCCACCGCGACGCGCTGGTCTACGTGATCGGCGAGGGCACCAGCGAAATCCAGAAGAACATCATCATGCGGGATCTCGGCTTCAAGCCCTGAGATATCTATTCAACACGAAGAAACGAAGTTTCGACAAAGGGAGGAAACATGAAGATCGTCCACTGGCTCACCGGCCTTGCTGCCGCCGTGAGCGTCCTGGCTACCATGCCTGCTTCGGCTCAGCCTTATCCGGCCAAGCCGATCAAGCTCATCGTCCCGTTCGCCGCCGGCTCCGGCAGCGATATCCTGGCACGTATCCTCTCCGAGCCCCTGACCCAGGCGCTCGGCCAGCCGATCATCATCGAGAACAAGCCCGGCAACAACACCACCCTGGGTACCGAGATGGTCGTGGCCGCCGCGCCGGATGGATACACCCTGGGGCTTCTGACCAACTCCGGTCTGGTGGCAAGCCCTGCCGGCCTCACCGCCGGCGTGCGCTACGATCCGGCCAAGGACCTGAGCTATATCGCCATGGTCGCGTCGGTCAATTATGTCTGGCTGGTCAACCTGGATGTTCCTGCCAAGACCGCCTCCGAGCTGGTGGCGCTGATCAAGGCCAATCCCGGGAAGTACAATTACGCCAGCGGCAACACCGGTGGCATCGCTTACGGCGGCTACATCAAGAACGCCCATAAGCTCGATGTGACCCATGTGCCCTACAAGTCGACACCCCCCGCACTCGCCGATCTGATGAGCGGACATGTGCAGCTCATGATCGCCGACGTGCCCGCTTCGTTGGGCATGATCAAGGCCGGCAAGGTCCGCCCCGTCGCCGTTCCGGCGGCGAAGCGATATCAGCTCCTGCCCGACGTGCCGACCTTCGCGGAAAGCGGGCTGCCGACCCCTCCCAGCATGGACGGTTGGTGGGTGCTGGTGGCACCTGCCGGCACGCCTGACCCGATTCTCGACAGGCTGAACAAGGAAGTGGTGAAGATTCTCGAATCGGAAACCATCAAGGCGAAGCTCCTGCAAACCGCCCTCGTGCCCATTCCCTCGACCCGAAAGGAAGCCGTCCAGTATCAGAAGGACCAGCTCGAGGTCTGGAAGACCATCGTCAAGGATCTCAACCTCAAGGTGGAGTGAACCAGGCCCTGGCGCTTGAGCTGCCGACTGGCAGGGTGACGGCCCGTCGGCAGCTCGCCTATGATTTGGCGGCGAGAAGCAGTCCCAGCGTGCGTACCGTTTCCTGATGTCCAGACCGACCAGGAGGTGCTCGTGGCTACAGCCGTTCTCATCGTGCGGGCCAGGCTGAACAACCTGTCCGACCGGCGGAAGTTCGACGATTGGTACCGGACCGAGCATCTGCCGTCGGCGCTCCGCGCCTTCCGGGCGCAGCGGGCCTGGCGTTGCTGGAGCCGGACCAATCCCCTCGTGCACCTGGCACTGTACGAATTCCCGAGCGTCGAGGAGGCCGAGGCCATCCTCGACTCGGAGGCGCTGGCCGGCCAGATCGCCGAGTTCGACCACTACTGGGGAACCGAGGTCACGCGCACGCGCGAGATCGTCGAGGTCGCGGAGGAACTGTCCGCAAGCTCCTTGAAGGGGCTCGCCTAGACTACCAGCCCCAGAGCAGTCGCCGGGCAACCCAGCCCCGCAGGCCGCCCTCACGCTGTACCTTGACCCAGCCGCTCTTGCGTTCGAGCGTCCTCAGCGCATCGCCATAGACGAGCTTGGCGATGATCCGGCCACGCAGCGTGGGCTGACTGCGCAAGTTGGCGACTTTGACCTTCACGACGTGATAGGGCGTGCTGCTGGTCAACGGCCGATAGATCCATCCCTTGTCATTCTCGAAATCGCGGACTTGGAGCCAGTTGCCGCGTTGTCCGACGACCTTGAGGGGATAGCCCTGGCTCAATATCCAGTCGGCGGGATGCTGCGTTCCGGGTCCGGAGCGCAGGTTTACCTCTTCGCGCGCCACGCTGACCATTTGCTGCGCGCCAACCTGCGGCGCCGCCAGCAGAAGGAGCACCGAAACAAGACCTGCTGAGCGCCAGAGAGGATAGGTCATTCGCTTGAGTCTCCTTTCGTGGACGGAAGCGGATACCCTCGCCAGTCTGCGGCCCGCGCGTCAAGGCGACGGCGCCCGCTGAAACCGCTAGTCTTTTCTCAGGTGCGCCCGCCATTTCCAGGGCGCGAGGCAATGGTGGCCGTGCACACCGCGCCGAGCGGATATCGCGGCGTCCTCCTGTGAAATGTAGCGCGCCGAATAGGGAACGAAGGCGAAGGCGTATCCGCCGGTCACCATGGCCGCACCGAGATCCACGCCATCGGCGTTGCAGATCGCCACCGACTCACCGTCGCGATTGTGCGAGATGCCGATGCAGGAGATTTTCTTCCCGTCGATCAACCGGCCGAGATATTCCTCGGCTTCATATCCCGCCGGCCAGCCATCGGCGCAGATTTGCGGCGTTTCCGGCGCATCGATACCGTGCAGTTGATAGACAACGCCGTCGAGCTTGATCGTGTCGCCATCGACCACCTGTTGGGCGGCAACGGGCCCGCCCATGACGAGGGCGGTCGCGAGGGCGGCAGCGGTCGCGAGAGCGAGGCGGAGGCTTGTGGCTTTTGCTGTCATCGATTCTCCCGCTCCTCCACTGCCCGCTGATCTCGCTTTTGCACACGGCTTTCTTGGACTGTAGCACCGCCCGGAGGAGCGCGATCGACGTCGATCGTGCGACTCTCTGATCCGCATCGCGGCTTTTGCCAATCGCCACCCGCCCCGCATCGCGCTTCAATTGCCCGGCAGGAGGGAAGAGACCATGCCCGTTGATCCGCAGATCCGTGCGTTGCTGGACCGGGGCACCGGCGTGCCCGCCACGCAGACGCTGCCAGTGGCCGAGGCGCGGCGTCAGTATGAGGCGCGCATCGCGCTCATGGCCCCGCCGCCCCCGATGGCGAAGGTGCTGGAGCGCAGCATCGACGGCCCGGGTGGGGCGATGAAGCTGCGCGTCTACACACCGGCCGGCAGCGGGCCGTTTCCCCTGATGATGTTCTTCCACGGCAGCGGCTTCGTGCTGTGCAGTCTCGATACGCACGACGGCATGTGCCGCAACCTGGCATCAGGCATCGGCTGCGTGGTGGTGTCGGTCGACTACCGGCTGGCGCCCGAGCACAAGTTTCCGAAGGGTCCGGACGATTGCCTGGCGGCGACACGCTGGGCCGCCGACCACGCCGCCGAACTCGGCATCGATCCGGCGCGCATCATGGTGGCCGGCGACAGCGCCGGCGGCAACATGGCCGCGGTCACGGCGCTGCGCCTTCGCGACGAGGGCGGACCCAGACTGTGCGGCCAGATGCTGCTCTATCCGGTGACCGACTATCACACGCCCGGGACGCCCTCCTACGCCGAGAACGCCGACGGCTATGGCCTCACCCGCGACACCATGGAGTGGTTCTGGGCGCATTACCTCACCAGCCCGACGGAGGCGGAGAATCCCCATGCCTCGCCGCTGCGGGCCCGCGACGTCACCGGGTTGCCCCCTGCCTACGTGACGAGCGCCGAGTATGATCCCTTGCGCGACGAGGCCGAACGCTACGGCATGCGGCTGCGACAGGCGGGCGTGCCCACGGAGATCACCCGCTTCCCCGGCATGAACCACGGCTTTCTCTTTTGGGTGGGCGTCGTTGGCGCTGCCGACTCTGCGATGGCCGAGGCCTGCGCCTGGGCCCGGCAGGCATTTGCGAAGAAGGGTTAAGTCGGATGGCTGATGGAATATTCGCGGGCCTCAGGGTCATCGACTGCGCGAGCTGGATCGCGGGACCGGCGGCGGCAACGATCCTCTCCGATTTCGGTGCCGAGGTGATCAAGCTCGAACCGCCGGGGGCCGGCGATCCGTGGCGTGCCTCGGTCCCGGTGCCGGGCAAGACCACGGACTACTGGTGGCAGTTGACGGCCCGCAACAAGCGAAGCCTGGCCATCGACCTCAAGCACGTCGAGGGACTTCAGGTCCTTCAACGCCTGATCGCCACCACCGACGTCTTCATCACCAACTTCCCCCTGCCGGTGCGCGAGCGCCTGAAGATCGCGGCCTCGGACCTGCTCGCGATCAATCCCCGCCTCATCTATGGCTCCATCACGGCCTATGGCGAGACCGGCGAGGAAGCGGCCCGCACCGGCTTCGACGCCACCGCCTACTGGGCCCGCACGGGCCTGATGGACATGGTGCGGGCCACCCCCGAGACGGAGCCGGCCCGCTCCCTGCCGGGCATGGGCGACCATCCCACCGCGACCGGCCTCTACGCCGCCATCGTGACGGCGCTCTACCGTCGCGAAAAGACGGGACGGGGCGGCGTCGCCCAAACCTCGCTCCTGCAGAACGGGCTCTGGGCCAACGGCTGCTTCGTGCAGAACCGCTTGTTCGGCGAGCACGTCAAGCACCGCCCGCCGCGCACCGACACGCCGAGCGCGCTCGCCAACCACTATCGCTGTCGCGACGGACGCTGGTTCCTGATGGCGCTGCACAACGAGGCCCGTCAGCTCGCGAGCTTCCTGAAAGCGATCGACGCCGAGCACCTGGCGCAGGATGAACGCTTCGCCACCCAGCCGGCGCGGCGCGCCAACCACAAGGCGCTGACCGGGATCCTCGACGGGATCTTCGCCCGGCGCGACCTGGCGGAGTGGAAGCCGATCCTCGAAGCGGCCGGCGTGACCTTCGGCGCCGTGTTCACGGTCGACGAAGCCGCGGACGACGCGCAGTCGCGGGCGATCGGCGCCCTGGTTCCCTTCGCCGACGGGGCCGGCCTCACCGTGTCGAGCCCCTTCGACCTCGACGGGACGACCAAGGTCGCCCCGCGCCGCGCGCCCGCGGTCGGTCAACATTCGGAGGCGGTGCTGCGCGATGCCGGCTACTCTTCCGACGAGATCGCGCGACTGAAAGGGCTCGGCATATGCTGACGGACCGCTACGGACTCCCGATATCCACCGCCGTCGCCGGCGCGCGCGACGCCTATGTCGAGGGCGTCGACCTTCTCCTCACCGTCTACCCCGGTGCCGCCGCTTCTTTCGACCGCGCCATCGCCGCCGATCCGGGGTTCGCCCTGGCCCACATCGGCAAGGCCCGTGCCTTGCAGCTCGCGGTCAACGCTGCCGGCATGCGCGACTCTCTCGCCACGGCCCTCAGCCTCACGGACGGAGCCTCGGCGCGCGAGCTCAGCCATATCGATGTCTTTCGCCATCTGTTTGCCGGCCAGGCTGTCGCCGCGCTGGCCGCGATCCGCGCCCATGTGGCGACCTGGCCGCGCGATGCGCTGGTCTTGAGCCTCGCCGCCAACCAGGGCGGGTTGATCGGCATGTCCGGCCTGTCCGGCCGCGAACAGGACCTCATCGATTTCCTCAGGCCCCTCGCGCCACACTATGGCGAGGATTGGTGGTTCGAGGCCCATTACGGCATGGCGCTGTCGGAAATCGGCCGTCACGACGCGGCGCGCCCGATGATCGAGCGGTCCCTGGCCCAGACCCAACGCAACGCCTATGCCGCCCATGCCTTCGCCCATCTCTGCTATGAGACCGGCGAGCGCGACAGCGGCATCGCCTTCATGCGCAACTGGCTGCCGCTCTACGATCGCGGCGGCGGCCTGTTCGGCCACCTGAACTGGCACCTCGGCCTGTTCGAGCTGCACGCCGGCAATCTGGACGCCGCACTCCGCCTCTACAACGACGCCTTCTGTGCAGACGACCATCGTGGCGCCGTGCACCAGAAGCTCTCGGATTCCTCCTCGTTCCTGTGGCGATCGGAACTGGCGGGCCATCCGCGCGACCCCGCGCGCTGGGCGAAGCTGAAAGATTACGCGCGCGAGAAAATTCCCCGCCCGGGCTTTTCGCTCGCCGACTGGCACGTGGCCCTCACCTTTGCCGTCGACGGGGACGACGCCGCGGTGGAGGGCTGGGTAAAAGCCATCGAAGAGCTGGTGAAGGCTGGCCGCTATCCCTCCGGGGCCACCATCCCCGCGGTGGCGCGCGCCTTCGCGGCTTTCCAGCGTGGCGACGATGCCGCGGCCATCGACCTGATCGTGCCCATGCTGTCTGAGCGGGAACGCATGGGCGGCAGCCGCGCGCAGGTCGATCTGGTGGAAGCGACCTTGTTGCGGGCGTACCTCAACGCGGGACGCGAGGCGGAGGCCCGGCATCTGCTCGCCAAACGCCGCCCGGGCCCGGCGGGTCTTCCGGTCCAGAGTCCATGAGCGCGCAGGATGCGCGCGGTCCAAAAGATCATGAGTCTTCTGGACCGCGCGCAACCTGCGCGCTCGCATCCTGCGCGCCCATCGTCTCGCTGAGGCCGGCAACGCACCTTGACCATTAGCGGCATCGACCCGAGGCTCGGACCATGTCTGTCGTAACGCCCGCCCTTCCCGTCCGAGCCGAGCGCCTGTGGGCGGCGCTGCTGGCGGCGACGCTGATGAACCTGCCCTTGGGATCGGTCTACTCCTTCAGCGTGCTGCTGCGGCCGATCGAGCAGGAGCTGGCCATCCCGCGCTCGGCGCTGTCGCTCGTCTTCGGCCTGTGTACGGCGGGATTCACGGTCGGCTCGGTCGCCGCCGCCTTTCTCTATCGCGTCGCCTCAGTGCCGGTCCTGGTACTGGCAAGCGCGCTGGCGGCGGCCGGCGGCATCGTGATGGCGGCGACCGCGACAGGCCTGCCGCAATTGCTCCTCGGCTACGGCATCGTGTTCGGTACCGGCGGCGGCGTGGCCTACATCCTGCTGCAGCAGGGCGTGAACATGATGGTGCGGCGGCGCCAGGGGCTGGTGAACGGCTACATCGTCAGCCTCTACCCGATGGGCGCCATGATCGCGACGCCCCTCTTCCATGCCTGCAACGAGGCCTTCGGCTGGCGCACGACGCTGGCATCTCTGGCGGCCGTGCTGGTCGTGTGCGGCATGGCGGCGGCGCTGCTCGCCCGCCATGGCGGGGCGCGCCTCGTCCCACCTTCAGGTAACGCGACGGCGGGTAGCACGACCGGAGGGCCGACCATTCTGGGTCCGACCTTCTACAAGCTCTCGGCGACCTTCTTCCTGGCCGCCTCCGCCGGCCTGATGGTGTTGAGCCAAGCGCGCGAGATCGTGGCGGCCTATGGCGGGGCGGCGGCCCTGGCGGTGGCGGCCACGACCGGCCTCACCGGCGCGATCGCGCTCGCGCGCATCAGCGGCGGCTGGCTGGTGGATCGCTTCGCGGTGCCGCATGTGATGTGCGCGGCGCATGGGCTGGCATTGAGCGGCGGTCTGCTGCTGACCCTCCTGCCCTCGCCCGTCACGGCGGTGCTCGGACTGGGCATGATCGGCCTCGGCTACGGCTTCATCTCCGGCGCCACCGCCGGCGGCATCGGCCTCTACTGGCGGCCCGCCGACTATGGGCGCGTCGCCGGGCGCACTTACATCGCCTGGTGCCTGGCCGCCATCACCCTGCCGGTCCTGGCCGGCTACCTGTTCGACGTGACGCGCGAGTACAGCACCGCC
>JAUXRT010000483.1 GCA_030681635.1 Reyranella sp. | reverse complement strand
CGCCGCGCTCGAACTCGAGCAGGTACTTGGCGTAGGTCCAGCCCTTGTTCTCCTCGCCGACGCGGTTCTCGACCGGCACCTTGACGTCGGTCAAGAACACCGAGTTGACCTCCTGCGTGCCGGCGCGATTGCCGTCGGCGGTGATGATCGGCTCGACCGAGATACCGGGCGTCTTCATGTCGATCAGCAGAAACGAGATGCCTTCCTGGCGCTTGCCTTCGTTGGACGTCCGCACGAGACAGAAAATCCAGTCGGCGGTCTGGGCGAGCGTCGTCCAGGTCTTCTGGCCGTTCACGATGTAGTGGTCGCCTTTCAGCTCGGCCTTGGTGCGCAGGCTCGCGAGGTCGGAGCCCGAGCCGGGCTCGGAATAGCCCTGGCACCAGAGCAGGTCGGAATTCAGCATCGGCGGCAGGTGGCGCGCCTTCTGCTCGGCCGAGCCGTACTTCATGATCACCGGCGCGCACATCTTGGGGCCGAACGGCGAGGTCCCGGGGGCGCCCGCCTTGGCCATCTCCATCTCGAAGATGTACTTCTGCGTCGTGGTGAAGCCCGGGCCGCCAAATTCCTTGGGCCAACCCGTGCAGAGCCAGCCCTTTTTCGCCAGGCGCTTCTGCCAGTCGAGCAACCGCTCCCGCGGCATGTAGGCGTTCCGGGCGACCTTGGATTCGCCCATGATCTCGGGCGTCAGATTCTCCTTCAGCCAGTCGCGCACTTCCTTCTGGAAGGCGAGTTCTTCCTTGCCGAATGTCAGGTCCATTGGGGGCACCTTCTGGCCTGGAAGGTACCGCGCCGGGTTCCAGCCCGTAAAGCGTAGGCTATGGTGTGCCCCTCGGTAGCGTTCGTCAGGAAAAATCGATGTCCCCGCCCGTTCAGCCCGTTATCAGCGACCTCAAGCTCCCCGCCTCCGCCGATGTCGTGGTGATCGGCGCCGGTATTGCCGGCAGCGCCGCCGCCTATGCGCTCGCGAAGAAGGGGCTGTCCGTCGCCTTGCTCGACAAGGGCGTAGTGGGCGGCGAGCAGAGCAGCCGGAACTGGGGCTGGTGCCGCCAGCAGCATCGCGACCTGCGCGAACTGCCGCTGGCCATGAAGAGCCTGGAGATCTGGAAGGGCCTCAATGCGGAGCTGGGCGCGGAAACCGGCTTCCGTCATACCGGCCTCCTCTACGTCACGACGCACCGCGAGGATTTCGCGCAATGGGAGGAATGGACCCTGCGCGCACGCGAGTATCAGATGCACAGCCGCATCCTCAGTGCCACTGAAGCCAAGGCGATGACACCGGGCAGCGCGCCCGACTGGATCGGCGGCGTCCATTCACCGACCGACGGCCGCGGCGAGCCCTCCCTTGCCTCGCCCGCGCTCGCCGAAGCGGCGCGCAGGCTCGGCGCGACGATCCACCAGAATTGCGCCGCGCGCGGCCTCGACATCGCCGGCGGCAAGGTGTCCGGCGTGATCACCGAGCAGGGCCTCATCCGCACGCAAGCCGTGCTGTGTGCCGGCGGGGCCTGGAGTTCGCTGTTCTGCCGCCGCCATGGTCTCAGATTGCCGCAGGCCGGCGTGCGCTCGACATCGTTCGTGACGACGGAAGCGCCGCAAGTGACGGAAGGCGGCCTCTCGATGCCCGGCGTCACGATCCGGCGGCGGCTCGACGGCGGCTATTCGGTGGGTCTGGGCGGACGTGGCACCGTCGACCTCTCGCTCCAGGGGCTGCTCTATGCCCGGCAGTTCGTGCCCACCGCCAGGAAACGGCGCAAGGGACTGACCTTCGCGCTGGGACGCTCGTTCTTCCAGGGGCCGGAGGGTTTCGCCAACTGGTCGTTCGACCGCGTTTCCCCTTTCGAGCGCCAGCGCATCTTCGATCCGGCGGCCGATCCACGGCTTGTCCAGGAGGGCCTCGCGACGCTCGGTGAGCACTACCCGGCGCTCAAGGGGCTGAAAGTCGCGCACGCCTGGGGCGGCCTGATCGACTCCACACCCGACGGCATCCCGGTGATCTCGGCGGTCGATCCGGTGCCCGGCCTCTACCTCTCGACCGGCTACACCGGCCACGGTTTCGGCATCGGCCCCGGCGCGGGAAGGCTGGCCGCCGACCTCGTGGCCGGCGATCCGCCGATCGTCGACCCCCATCCCTTCCGCTACAGCCGCATGATCGACGGCACCGATCTCGGCGCGCCGGGGATGATGTAGTTCAGGTAGGACCGCTCGTCATTGGTCCTCCGTGTCATCCCGAGCGAAGCGAGGGACCTTTTGATTCAGGCAACCTTCTTGGCGAGATGCGGGAACATCGAGAGGCGAGCCGCCTCGTCCATCTCGGTCTTGAACGTGTGCTTGTCCTTGAGCGCAAGCGCCCGCACCGCCGCCGGGCGCGCGCTGATCTCGGCCAGGTGACGCTGCAGGTTCGGGAACTGCTTCGGCGCATCTGGCCCCAGCACGTTGGGGATCAGCCGCGACCAACCCCACACCGCCATATCGACGATGCTGTAGGCGTCGCCGCACATGTAGCCGTGCTTGCCGAGGCGAGTCTCGAGGATGCCCCAGTGACGCTGCGCCTCGAAGGTATAGCGGTTGACGGCATAGTCCTTGGGCTCGGGCGCGAAGTTCCGGAAGTGCACGGACTGGCCCGAGTAAGGACCGATGCCCGAGGCCACGAACATCAGCCACGACAGCATCTCGCCCTGCTCTTTCGGCGACTTGCCGGGCAGGAATTTCCCGGTCTTTTCCGCGAGATAAAGAAGGATGGCGTTGCTGTCGAAGACGGTGGCGTCGCCATCGACGATGGCCGGGACCTTGGCGTTGGGATTGATCGCCAGGAATTCAGGCGTGTGCTGCTCGCCCTTGCGCGTATCGATCGGGAAGAGTTCGTAGGGCAAGCCCATCTCTTCCAGGCAGAGCGCCACCTTGGTCGGGTTCGGCGCGGTGTTGTAATAGAACTTGATCATGGCTTTCTCCCACTGGTCGCTATTCCGGCTTGGCGCCCGATGCCTTCACGATCGGATCCCAGAACGCCATCTGGTCGTCGAAGTATTTCTTCGCGGACGCCGGCGTCGATTGCATCGGCTCGATGGCGAGCTCGCCCATCCTCTTGACCACATCGGGGCTGCTCAGCGCCTGGTTGAAGGCGGCATTGAGCTTGTCGACGATCGGACGGGGCGTCGCGGCCGGCGCCTGAGCCACGTACCAGGTGTTGAGCGAGAATTTGAAGCCCGCCGCCTCCTCGACCGTCGGCACGTTGGGCAACTGCGGCAGGCGCTTGTCGGCGGCCACCGCCAGCACGCGCAGCTTGCCGCCGTCGATGAACCCCTTGCTGGAGCCCAGCGTGTCGATCTGGAAGGCATGCCGGCCGGCGATGGTATCGATCATGCCGGGGGCTGAGCCGCGATAGGGCACATGCAGCGCTTTCACGCCGGCGCGCTCGAGCAGCAGATAGCCCGCGAGATGGATCATCCCGCCGTTGCCCGACGAGGCGTAGGAATATTTGTCGGGGTCCTTGCGCAGGGCCGCGATCAGCTCGGCCAATGTCTTGGCGCCGTCCATCGGCACGACGACGATCAGCGGCACGCTCGCCACGTAGGAAATGCCGGTGAAGGCGTTGACCGGGTCGTAGCCCAACGCCTTGCCGTAGAGCGCCGGCGTCAAGGCGCTGGTCGAAGGCGTCATCAGGATCGTGTAGCCGTCGGGCTTGGAATCGGCGACCATGGCTGTGCCGATGTTGCCACTGGCGCCGGCCTTGTTCTCGACCACGACCGGCTGGCCCAGGATGCCGCTGAGCGGGGTCTGCAGGATGCGCGCGACCACATCGGTCGGCCCGCCGGCGCCGGCAGGCACCATGAGACGGATCGGTCGGTCGGGATAGGCGCCTTGCGCCATCGCCTGCGACGATACCGCGAGGCCCATTGCCGCGACCAACGCCTGCCTTCGTCCAATCCCTGTCATGCTTTCCTCCCTTTTGCCGTCACTCTAGGGCTATGCTGGGTCCGCGCAAACGGAGGGAACCGCGTGGCAAACCGTATCAACCGGGCCATCGAACTCCTGGAGGCCGACCAGGCGATCTACTACGACGGCCCGCACACCGGGCATGTGTTGACCTACGATCAAGGCCGCAAGGATGCCAAGACATGGGCCGACTACATCAACGTCGGCATGGAGCACGGCGCCTTCGACATGACCGGGCTCGAGGCCTACATGCGCGGGCTGGTCGATGGCGGGCCGACCAACTCGGGGCACCGCACGCCGACGGTGATCGTCGAGGCGCCGGTCAACGGCATCGACGGGCCGAACGTCACCTTCAACGCCTGGCAGTTCCGCCAGATCCTGGCCCGCGGTGTCCATGGCATCCTGCTCTGCCAGGCCGAGTCGGCCGACGCTGTCCGGGAGTTCGTGCGCGCCTGCCGCTTCCCGCACCACAAGGCAGGCATCGACAAGATTGGAACAGGCACGCGTGGCCGTGGCTCGGAGCCAACTGCCGCTCCCGTCTGGGGCATTGACCAGCAAGAGTATTTCGCGCGCTGCGAGCCCTGGCCGCTCAGTCCGAAGGGCGAGCTTTTGCTCGGCGTAAAGATCGAAAGCCTGCCGGGAGTCGCTCACTGCGAGGAAATCTTGGCGGTGCCTGGATTGGGGTTTGCCGAGCTGGGACCAGGCGATCTCGGCCTGTCGCTGGGCTACACGACCCTGCAGCGCCGGCCCTACCCGCCCATGATGGAAGCCGCCCGCGCCAAGGTCTTCGCCGCCTGCAAAAAGAACAAGCTCGCCTTCCTCGAAGGCGCCACGCCCGACAAGATCGCTGCCAGCCTCGACGAGGGCGTGCGCGTGATCTCCGGCCACAATCCGGAATCCGCCACGGTCGGACGCGCCCACCAAAAGCGGACGATGCCAGTTTAGGAAGCCCAGGATGAAGAAGCCAACCCGTCGTGATGTCACCTTGGCGTCGGTCGCCATCGGCGCCGTTGCGGCAGCAGGCGCCCGGGCGCAAACAGCGCTCGCCGTCGACAATGCCTCGATGAGCGACGTGATCCAGGCCCTGGCCGAGGGCAGGACGACAGCCACGGCGCTCACCCAGGCGTATCTGGCGCGCATAGAAGCCTACGACCGCGGCGGACCAGCCCTCAATTCCGTGCGCGAGCTCAATCCCGAGGCACTGGCGATCGCCGGGCGCCTCGACAACATCAAACCCTCGGCCAAGCAGCCGCTCGCCGGCGTGCCGATCCTGATCAAGGACAATATCGCGACGGGCGACAAGCAGCACACGACCGCGGGTTCCCTGGCGCTCGAGACAGCGCACGCCAAGGATGATGCGACCGTCGTCAAACGGCTGCGCGCCGCGGGCGCGGTGATCCTCGGCAAGGCCAACCTGACCGAATTCGCCAACATCCTCGCGGTCGGCATGCCGTCGGGTTACAGCTCGCTCGGCGGCTATGTGAAGAATCCCTATTCGCCATCCTTGATGGTCGATCAGCTCGTCCCGCTGGTGCAGCCCGGCGGCTCGAGTGCCGGCTCGGCGGTGGCGGTCGCGGCCGGCCTGTGCGCTGCGGCGATCGGCACCGAGACGTCGGGTTCGCTGCTCAGCCCCGCCACCCAGAACGGCGTCGTCACCGTCAAGCCGACGGTCGGGTTGATCAGCCGCAGCGGCATCATCCCGATTTCACACAGCCAGGACACCGCGGGGCCGCTCACCCGCACCGTGCGCGATGCCGCGATCCTGCTGAATGTGCTCGCCGCACGCGATCCGCAGGATCCGGCGACGCAACACCTGCAGCGGCCGCAGGACTATACGGCGGGGCTCGACAAGGATGGCTTGAAGGGCGCGCGCATCGGCCTGCCGAGCGATCCGGACGATCCGCTGAACGATCCCTTCTACGGCACGCTGCCTCAACGCTCGAAGGATGTGATGGCGCAAGCGGCCAAGGTGCTGCAGGACCTCGGCGCCACGGTCGTACGTGCCGCCATTCCCGCGATCGCCTGGATCGGCGGACCCGGCACGACGATGGCCGTGCTCAATCGCAACCCGCTCGGCCTCAACAAGGGCACGCCAGCCCCGGCGTCGCTGGTGTTCATCTACGAGCTCAAGCGCGACCTCAATCTCTATCTGCGCCACTGGGCGACCGGCACGAAGGTCAAGACGCTGGCCGACGTCATCGCCTTCAACACGGCCAATGCCGACAAGGCCCTGCGCTACGGTCAGGACCTGTTCCTGGCTGCACAGGCGACCAAGGGTGATCTTTCCGAGCTGGAGTACAGGTCTGCGCGGGCAATGGACTTGATGGCGGCCAAAGAGCGCGGGCTCGATGCCTACATGACTGGGCACAAGCTCGATGCGGTGATGTTGCCCGGGGCGATCGGCTCGGCGCTCGCGGCCAAATCGGGATACCCCAGTGTGCAGGTGCCGGGTGGTTTCATCTCCGGCGTCGGCGCCAAGGAAACACCGGACTATCCGCTCGGCGTCACCTTCGCCGGCCGAGCCTGGAGCGAGGCCAAGCTTCTGCGGCTGGCCTATGCCTTCGAGCAGGCGTCCAACATGCGCCGTCCGCCGAAGCTTTAGACCGCAATCACCACGCCGTCGTGGCCGGGATCGGCGCCGCCGTCGAGGCCGTCGTCATGAATGCGGATGCCATGGACCGCCGCGAAGCCGAAGCCGTAGGGGCTGCGGGCCACCGGATAGCCCTTCCCTTTCAACTCGCGCTCGACGCGGCCCTGGATGCGGTTGGAAATGTCGATCGTGTCGGAGGTCGCCGAGAAGCGCGGCGCGCTCACCGCCTCGACCATGGTCATGTCGAAGTCGAGCGCATTCAGGATCACATGCAAGACGCCCATGGCGATCTGGGTAGCGCCGGGTGCTCCGATGATGAGGTGCGGCTTGCCGTCCTTGAAGAGGATCGAGGGGACGACCGAGCTGAAGCGCGCCTTGCCTGGCGCGATCGAGCCGGCCCGGCCCGGCCGTGGGTCGAATACGCCCATGCAGCCGTTGTACATGAAGCCCAGGCCCGGCGTGACGACGCCCGAAGGCATGCCGAGCGAATGGGTCATGGTGAAACAGTTGCCGTCCTTGTCGAGGACCGAGATGTGCGTGGTGTCCTTGGAGACGGCGCCGGAATTGAAGCGCGTGACCTCGGCCTTCACGCCGCGCTTGATCTCGTCGGCCATCCCCTTGGCGTAGGCCTTGGAGGTCAGCCGCTCGACCGGCACATCCACGAATTTCGGGTCACCGACATGGGCGTCCTTGTCGATGGTGGCGCGCTTCATCGCCTCCGACACGACGCGCAGATATTCCGCCGAGCCATGCTCCATCCCGCGGAGATCGAAATTCTCCAGGATGTTCAGCATCTCGATCAGCATCACGCCGCCGCCCGGCGGCTGGTTGGACGACACCTTGTAGCCTCGATAGTCGCCCCATAGCGGCGCGTTGCGCGCCGGCTTCCACGCCTTCAGGTCCTCGATCGACAGCAGCACCTCGTTCTTCTTCATGTCCTCGGCGATCGCCTGCGCGATTTCGCCGGAATAGAAGGCATCGGCACCACCCTTGGCGATGGCGCGAAGCGTCTGGCCGTAGTCGCGGTTGACGACCTTGTCGCCGACCCGCTTGGGCGTTCCATCAGGCCGGCAATAGAGCGCGCGGGCCGCGGGCGTGAAGCCGGTGCGCTCGAAATTGGGCGCGCGGCCGAAGGCACCATCGTCCGACCACCAGTAGTGAACGTGCGGCCGCACCGTCCAGCCGTTCTCGGCCCAATGGATGGCGGGCTCGACGATGCGCGACCACGGCAGGCTGCCGTGTTCCTTGTGCGCCTCGTAGTACATTTTCAGATTGGCCGGGGCGCAGATCGACTTGTAGCCGATGTCGTTGACACGGCCGCGCAGGATGAAGCCGTAACCGTCGCGCGCCTCGCTCTCGATCAGGTTGGCCCACATGTCAGGCCGAGCCGCGAGCGGTGCCGGTGCATGGGCGTCGATGTAGCCGTGGAACTTCTTGCCCGGCATGTAGATGCCACAGCTTCCGAAGCCCGCAATGCCGCACATCAGCGGATCGACCACCCCCTGCACCAGGGCGCAGGCGATGCCGGCATCGACGGCGTTGCCGCCCTCGCGCAGCACGTCGGCTCCTGCTTCGGTCGGTTCGGGCTGCGGGGCCACGATCATCGCCTGCTTGTGATAACGCATAGGCTTCCTCCAACTTTCATTCTCCTCTCCCCCGTTAGGGGAGAGGTTGGGTGAGGGGGTTACAGCACCTCTCGCCCCCTCACCTAGCCTCTCCCCCTAACGGGGGAGAGGAATCCGAAAGGAACTCAATCCCAACCGTTGCGCTTGCGCAACACGGCAGTCGCCGGCGCGAGTGCGAAGCCTTTGCCTTGAACCGTCGGCAGCCACTCAGCCAACGCCTGCAGCGTCGCCTCGTGCGGATGGCCGATGGCCACGACGAAGCCCTGCCGGCGCGCAACGGCCTCGGCCTCGGCGAGCTTGCGGCGCACCGCCTCGACCGATTCGTCGTCGTCGAGGAAGACGTGACGCACGATGGCGGGCACGCCCAACTCCTGCGCCGTCTGGTCGCCCACGGATTGGGCGGTCGTCCGTGAATCCAGGAACATCAGGCCGCGTGGCTTCATCTGCCGCAGCGCTGTCTCCATGCCCGGCCGGAAGGCCGTGAAGCGGCTGCCCATGTGATTGTTGACCCCGGCAAAGCCGTCGAAGCTGTCCAGCGCCGCCGCCGTGCGCTGGCGGATTTCCGCGTCGCTCATCGAGACAAGTAGCGCGCCCGGTCCAGGATCGTTGCGTCCGGTGGGCTCCATCGGCAGGTGCAGCATCAGTTCGTGGCCGCGGCCGCGCGCTGCCCGCGCCTGCTCGCGCAGGTCCTTGGCGTAGGGCAGGAACGACATGGTGAGCGGGCCCGGCAACTCCCAGGCGCGTTTCGAGCGTGGCCGGTCGAGGCCGACGTCGTCGATCACGATGGCGACCAGCGGTCGGCTGTTGAGATCGCGGAACGGCACCGCGTTGCGCCGCCATGCCTGGTCGCTTGAAGTCGTGGCGGCAGCGGCCGCCTGCGGCGGCTTGGCGGCCGGACGCGGCTTCTCCTCGAGCGTGGGCCGCGGCTTACCCGGCTCGACCTCCGTGTATTTAGGCAGGCCGGGAATATCTTCTATGCGG
Source organism: Reyranella sp. (assembly GCA_030681635.1). Taxonomy (GTDB): domain Bacteria; phylum Pseudomonadota; class Alphaproteobacteria; order Reyranellales; family Reyranellaceae; genus Reyranella. Next base: position 943 of record JAUXRT010000483.1, on the reverse strand, counting down.
GCATATTTCGGTTCGGGCTCGACCTGTGTGCCGCGTCTCATCTCCTCGATCGTCTCGCGCGCCAGCCGCTCACGGTCGAGCGATTCGAGCCAGCCGGCGCCGAAATAGCCACCGACAAGACTGCCCAGGAACAGCAGCAGAAGACCGACCACGACCGAGTGCCAGCGATGGGCTTCGATCCACGTCGCGACGCCGCGAAAGGGAGTCCGCAGGCGCTCCAGGCGGGACGGAGGCGGTTTCGGACTCCTTCTGTTCGCCTTCCCGCTTCTGTTCTTCCTCGACGCCATATCAACGTTCCGCCCTAACGCGTTGCCCTGTCGCCATTATTTCGCCTTGGTTCAGAGCAGTCGTCAAAACATACGTTACAGACCGCTAAGCGATTTAACCACCCGCAGATCGGGCTCGCCCGAGCGGCCGGCTTCGCGCCGGAAGCCGAGACTTTTGACGAGGTCGAGCATCTTGCCGTTCTCGCGCAGCACGTGTCCGATCACCCGCTTCACGCCGCGCGACTTGGCGTAGCGCAGCACATGGGTGAGCAGCAGCTTGCCGTAGCCGCGGCCCTGGCGATCCGTGGCGACGATGAGGGCGAACTCCGCCTGCTCGAATCCGGGATCGGCGGCCAGGCGGCCCACGCCCAGGAGCATGTCACCGTCCAGCAGCAGGAACGCCATCTCGCGGTCGTAGTCGATCTGCGTGAGGCGCGCGGCCATCTCATGGCTGAGTTCGCGCAGCGGCCCGAAGAAGCGCATGCGGACGTCCTCGCGCGACAGGCCGCGCGTGAAGCTCTGGATCAGCGGCTCGTCGTCGGGCCGGATCGGACGGATACGCAGCTTCTCGCCATTGTGCTGCACTTCCGTTTCGAGCTCGACCGGATAGGGCCTGATGGCAAAGCGCGCCGCCCGCTCCTGCCCCCCCTCTGGCTTGCGCACGGCGATGCGGGCAT
>JAUXRT010000476.1 GCA_030681635.1 Reyranella sp. | reverse complement strand
GTCGACAAGGCCAAGCTCGGTTGGACCGTGATCGATCTCAGGACGGCGCCGCCGCGCCTCGCGCAGCGGCTCTACGAGGAGTTCGAGGGCAGGGCCTCGGCCTTCGCCGACGCGGCGGTCGCCCGCACGCGCCAGGCCGCGATCGACGGCACGCTCTCGATCATGGTCGGCGCCACGCCGCTCACCTTCGAGCGCATAGAACCGCTGCTGCGTCACATGGCGAGCGAGGTCAGCCACTGTGGCGCCGCCGGTGCGGGCCAGACGGTAAAAATCCTGAACAACATGGTGCTGTTCCAGACCGTGGTGGCCCTGGCCGAGGCGCTCACCATCGCCCGCGCGCAGGGTGTCGACGGCAAGGTGCTGTTCGAGACGCTGGCCAAGGGCTCGGCCGATTCCTTCGCGCTGCGCAACCACGGCATGAAGGCGATGCTGCCGGGCGTGTTCCCCGAGCGTGCCTTCTCGAGCGAGTACGCGCTGAAGGACCTCAGCTACGCCATCGAGATGGGCGAGCAGCATGGCGTGCCCGGCCTCGGCGCCGACGTCGCCCGCGAGGTGATGGAGCGCGCCGTCGAACTGGGCCACGGCAAGGAATACTGGCCGGTGCTGGTCAAGGCCATCGAGGACGCCAAAGGCAAGGGCTGAGCCTGCAAAGTCTGAACCGCTAGACCTTCGGTGAGACGCGCGCGTAGCCCTTGCCGCGCATGCAGTCGGCGGTGAACCATGTCTCGGCGCGGGCCCGATCGGCTTCCACACTGCGGCTCGCGAGTTCGCGGGTCGGCCGCCACGAGCCGGCGAAGAAGGGCGGGCTGCTGAACGGAAAGTCGAGCAGCGGCACATAGGCCCGCAGCGCTTCCTGAATCCCGACATGGCGGCAGTGCAGCGTGTCGCTGTCGAGCGCCGCCCGCTCGACACCCGGCTTCTCCCATTGGCTCGCCACATCGCGAGCAGGAGCAGGACGACGAAGGGCGGGATTTTGCGCACGGCGGTGATATGGTCGCCGCGGCCGATGGGGTTGTGAAGAGGGAGACGTTCGGATGGCGCGTATTGCTGTGGGTGGATTCCAGCACGAGACCAATACTTTTGCGCCGCAGCAGGCGACCTGGGACGAGTTCGTACGCGCCGACGCCTGGCCGCCATTGCTGCGCGGTCCTGAGATGATCCAGGGCGTCGAAGGCTTCAACATCCCGATCGCCGGTGCGGTGAAGCGCCTGGCCGAGCTCGGCCACGAGATCGTGCCGCTGGCCTGGGCCGCGGCGGCGCCCGCGTCCTACGTCACCGAGGATGCCTACGAGAAGATGTGGGCGCTGTTCGACGAGGACCTGAAGAAGCTCGGGCCGTTCGACGCGGTCTATCTCGACCTGCACGGCGCCATGGTGGCGGAGAACACCGAGGACGGCGAAGGCGAGCTGCTGCGCCGCATCCGCGGCATCGTCGGCAACGACCTGCCGATCGTGGCCAGCCTCGACTATCACGCCAACCTGACGCCCGAGATGGCCAGCCTCTCGACCGCGCTGGTGGGCTATCGCACCTATCCGCACATCGACATGGCCGTGACCGGCAAGCGCGCGGTCGAGCTGCTGGACCGGCTGCTGAAGGAAAAGCGCCCGGTCTATCGCGCCTACCGCCAGCTCGATTTCCTGATCCCGCTCGTGTGGCAGTGCACCTTCATCGAACCGGCCAAGGCGATCTTCGATCTCGTGGGCGAGTTGGAAGCGGGCGAGAAGAGCCACAATCAGGGCATCGTCAGCGTCACGCACACACCAGGCTTCCCGCCGGCCGACATCGCCCAATGCGGCCCGGCGCTGGTGGTCTACGGCCACGACAAGGAAGCGGTCGAGGCGGCTGCCGACAAACTCGCGGCCACGGTGAAGGCGCAGGAGAAAGCCTTTAACGGCGAGCTGCTCGACCCGGATCAGGCCGCGCTGCGCGCCATCGAACTTTCCAAGAAGGCCAAGAAGCCGATCGTGCTGGCCGACGTGCAGGACAATCCTGGCGCGGGCGGCACGTCGGACACGATTGGCCTGCTGGCGGCGTTGATGCGCCACAAGGCCAAAGGCGCCGTGATCGGCATGATCGTGGACGAAGAATCGGCGAAGGCGGCCGTCGAGACCGGGGAGGGCAACATCATGCGCCGCGGCATCGGCGCCGTGGTGGGCTATGCCGGCGAAAAGCCGCTCGAGGCCGACTGGCGAGTCGTGAAACTGAGCGACGGCGTCTTCACCGGCACCGGGCCGTTCTACGGCGGCGCCAAATTCCAGATCGGGCCGATGGCGCTGGTGACGGACGAGGCCTCGGGCGTGTCGGCGGTGCTGGCGTGCAAGCGGGTGCAGGCGGCGGACCAGGAGATGTTCCGCACCGTCGGCGTCGAGCCGTCGAAGGTGCCGATCCTGGCGCTGAAATCGACGGTCCATTTCCGCGCCGACTTCCAGCCCATCGCCGAGACCATCCTGGTGGTGCAGTCGCCCGGTGCCCACATCACCGACCCGGTGGACATGCCCTACAAGCATCTGCGCAAGGGCATCCGGCTCAGACCGATGGGCCCGGTGCACGCTTAGTTCTTCTCTTCCAGAAGACCGAGTCAGTGGGACAGGGGTCTACGTCGCGGGGCACCTCATGCGGCATCGGCCAAACCCTTGTTCGGGTTCGCTAAATCCGGCTTCGCCGAAGCCGGGACATCGGACACCGGGTGACTCGTTTCACGTCGCTGCTCCACCGTCGCGAGATGCGGCGTGCCGGCCTCCCGGAGGTCGAGGGTTTCGCGCGCGGTCATGTGATGTCCTCCTGTGAATCCTGGTTTTCCATGGCAGGAATTACCAGAAGGATAGGATAGTGTAAATAGGGTGTGTCTTGTAGGCCGGTTGTATAACCTGCCTGCATTTTGCTGGCAGGATGCTCCGTGAAGGGGAAGCCGATGAAAAAGTGCATTCCTGTGGTCATCGCATTTGTCGTCCTGGCCGGTGGCGCGTCCGCGCAGGTGCACCAGCCGCCCTACGCCGGGATGCAAACGCGCCCGATCAAGGCGCTCTCGGACCAGCAGATCGCCGATCTCAAGGCAGGGCGCGGCATGGGAATGGCGCTCCCGGCGGAATTGAACGGATACCCGGGCCCCAGCCATCTTCTCGAGTTGGCTGACCAGTTGAACCTCTCGGCCGAGCAGCGGGCGACCACGCAAGCGATGTTTGAGGCGATGAAGGCCGAGGCGATCCCTCTCGGCGAACGCCTGATTGGACAGGAGGTGGCATTGGAGGGGCTGTTCGCCAGCCATACAGTGACGCCCGATACACTGCGATCGGCGACTGCAGCCATCGGCGAAACCCAGGCCAAGCTCCGCGAAGCCCATTTGAAGTATCATCTGTCGACGATCGCAATCCTGCAGCCGCAGCAACGTGAGCGGTATGCCGAATTGCGCGGATATGCCGGCGGTGCTCCAGGCGCTCCAGACCACAGCCACGGCATCCACAAACCGAATTAGGACACTACCGGAGGCGGCACGATGACCAAGGCACCGGCGACCAAGGCACCAGCAGCCAAAGTCGTGATGGAGAACGTCAACAGCCCGGGCGGCCATGTCGTGCGGGTGGACGCCGACAAGTACAACGCGATGAAGCGGGCGATCCTGGCCGTCCTGCCCAAAGCCTCATCGGGCATGACGGTTGCAGAGCTCAAGAAGGGCCTGTTGCCGCTCTTGCCGGAGGAGCTTTTCCCCGGCGGCGCCAAGGCGGGCTGGTGGCTCAAGGGCGTGCAGCTCGATCTCGAAGCAAAGCGGATGATTGCCCGCATCGACTCCAAGCCGATGCGTCTGCGTCGGTTATGACGGTGTGAGCGCTCGGCCGGCGTTTCGGAGCGGGACGGGCCACGATCCCGAGCCGCCGAGAGGCCGATGGCGTCGCCGCGGCTGACCTGCACGGCAAACCCCGTCGTTTCATTGGAACGAAGGGCGACTCCGGGCGTTGGCTTGGCGTTGGAGTGCGTCACAGTCAGGGCAATCCTCCTGACGGGCACTCATAGGAGCTAACATGGATACCACCACGCTACTCATCATCTTGGTTGTCGTTTTGCTACTGGGCGGTGGCGGCTGGTACGGCCGGGGACGCTGGTACTAGGCAACAAGCAGAGAGTGCTGCGCAACAGGCCATCGGGACAGCCGAGCCGTCGGTCAGGCCTCGTTTCGGAAAGCCGGCCTGAGTGCCCACACCATCGGCACGGTGGTGAGGGCCACGCAGGCCACGACCGCGAGCGCCGTCGTGAGGCCGATGACGTCGCCCAGCAGGCCGAACAGCAGCGGGCCGGTGGCGCCCGCCACCGAACCGCCGGTGTAGAAGACGGCGAAGGCGTGCGTGCGCTTTTCGGGGCTGACGAATTCGGGAATGGTGCCGTAGAGCACCGACGAGGTGCCATTCAGCATCAGGCCGATGGCCGGCAGCAACACGAGCGCGACGTCGAGAGAGAGCGGCAGGACAGCGAGGATGAGGAGCGTCGTCGCGACCTCGGTGAGGATGACCGAGGGCACGACGCCGAGCTTCTGGCCGACCCAACCCATCACCAGCTTGCCCGCAGCACCGCCGGCAAAGAGCAGCGACAGGCCGAGGCCGATGGTCGGCAGGTCGGCGCCTTTGTCCCTCAGGAGAAACGGCAGGAAGATCAGGAAGCCGGTGCGCACCAGGTCGTCGGCGATATGGATCGAGAACAGCAGCCAGTAGGCCCAGGGCCGGTCCTGGCCGGCGATGTTCTTCGCGGGCTCGGCCGCGCCGTGCGTCACGATCGGTTTCAGCGAACCCAGGATGACCCCGGCGCCGACAACGGCCAGCGCCGCCATCACGACCAGCGCCTGCTGCCAGCCGAGCGAGGCCGCGACCACGGCGAACAGGGCAGGCAGCAGCACCTTGCCGACATCGCCGGTGAAATTGTAGGTGCCGAGCGCGGTACGCGAGCGCGGCCCGTGATAGGCGGCGGCCACGAGGCTGGAGGCGATGGGATGCTGCGTGCTGCCGCCGAGGCCGGCCAGCAGAAGACCGGCGATCACGCCATAGAGCGAGCCGCTGAAGCCCGCGAGGCAGTAGCCGGCGGCGATCAAAGTCGTGCCCAGAGCCAGCACGCGCACGCCGCCGAACCGCTCGGCCAGCTTGCCCGAGGGGATCTGGCCGCTGGCCATGGCGCCGGAATAGACGGTCTTCAGCGCACCGATGGCGCCATAGCTCAGGCCGAACTGCGACTGCAGCAGCGGATAGAGGACATTCAGGAGATCGGTGAAGCCGTCGTGCAGCGCATGCGCACCTCCGCACACGGTGAGCGTTCGACGCTCGGAGGGGGCGGAGGAGACGGCGACTGTCATCGCGCCGTCACATTACACTTAGAATTCGTCTTCGTCTTCTGGACCGAGTCAGGGGATGCGGCACCTCATGTTCCTCTCCCCCGAGTGGGGGAGAGGAGCAAGAAAGAGAGTTCACCTAATCGGGGTTACCGTCCCGGTATCTCAGAGTACCAGAAGGCGACCTGCTGCTGGAAATCGGCGTCGGCGGCGGCCACGTCGGTCATGAGCGAGGGTTTGCCGGTGCGCGGATAGCGCACGCTCTGCAATCTGGTGAATTTGGTGTCGGCGAGATGCAGGATCAGCACGTCGCCCTGGCGACGATGGAAGATGAACTCGTGGATCTTCCGGATGTTGACCAGGCTGACGACGTAGCGCCCGCCGGTGCCTTCGCCCGAAAGCTGGCGCACCGGGATGTCGCGGCCCTCGTTGGTGATGCCCATCAGCGCCAGTGCTTCCGGCGCCATCATATTGTCCTTGCCGGTCCTCTGGATCATCCGCACCAGCCGGTCGCCGCGCGGCGACAGGGTGGTGATCCTTGCCGGGCTTTGGCAAGCACCGAGCGGGAGGAGAAGACTGGCGCCGAGGAACGAACGCCGCAAAAATACGCTACTGGGCAAACTCAATCCTTCCCGATGCTGTTCATGTCGACGATGACCGGCGCGATGGTCTCGAGCTTGCCGTTGCGGAGCGCCCGGAAGAAGCAGTTGTGCCGCCCGGTGTGGCAGGCGACGCCGGTCTGGTCGACGAGCGCCACCAGCGTGTCGCCGTCGCAATCGATCCGCAGGTCGACCAGGGTCTGGATGTGGCCCGATGTGTCGCCCTTGCGCCACGGCGCCTTGCGCGAGCGCGACCAGTAGCAGACACGCCCTGTGCGCAGAGTTTCGGCGACGGCATTGCGGTCCATCCAGGCCATCATCAGGATTTCGCCCGTGTCGTGCTGCTGGGCGATGGCCGGCACGAGGCCCTGGGCGTCGAACTGGATGGCGGCGAGTGCGGTATCGATTTCGGCGGACGAGTGGGTCGCTGGGGTCATGGGGTGAGCCTTGGCCTCCGGAAGGAACGGGGCGTATAGTCGCCTCGTTTCTGCTTGGCAAATCTGGGCATATCGGGACCTCGTGAAGAAGACGGCGAAAGTGGCTGTCCACAGCCACGACCATCAGCACTGTGTCGAGGATGCCCTCGCGGCGGCCGAGAGACTGTGCGCGGCGAAGGACCTCCGGTTCACACCGCTGCGCCGGCGCGTGCTCGAGTTCGTCTGGTCGAGCCACAAGCCGGTCGGCGCCTACGCGCTTCTCGACAAGCTGCGCAACGAGGATCTCGGCTCGGCGCCGCCCACGGTCTATCGTGCGCTCGACTTCCTGATCGAGAACGGGCTGATCCATCGCATCGAACGCATGAACGCCTTCGTCGGCTGCAGCCACCCCGGCGAGGCGCACCGCGGCTTCTTCCTGATTTGCGCCGAGTGCGGCAACGCCGAGGAACTGCAGGCGACCGACCTCGGCGACGCGATCGCCGCCGGCGCCGCCAAACGCGGCTTCACCGCCCGCGAGATGACCCTGGAAGTCACCGGCATCTGCGGAGATTGCGGGAAGCCCTGATTCATAGCTGGGAGCGCGCCACTCCAGTGGCGCCTCTTCTCATAAAGCTATGAGCGCCACTGGAGTGGCGCGCTCCCGGCACTAAGCGTTATGCGCGCGGTTGAGGCGTTCGAAGCCTTCAGCGAGGTCGGTCTTCAGGTCTTCGACGTCTTCGAGGCCGATGTGCACGCGGAGCAGCTGCTTGCCCTGCGGCCACGGCACGGCGGTGCGGTACTGGTCGGGATGGGCGGGGATCATCAGGCTCTCGTAGCCGCCCCAGCTCGCGCCCATGCCGAAGATGTCCATGCCGTCGAGCATGGCGGCCAGCGCGTTCTTGCTGTAGCCGTCACGCAACGTGAACGAGAACAGGCCCGACGCGCCCTTGAACTGCTTCTTCCAGTTCTCGTGGCCCGGGCAATCGGGCAGGGCGGGGTGCAGCACCTTGTCGACTTCCGGCCGGCCCTTTAGCCAATGCGCGATGGCCATGCCGCTCACTTCGTGGTGACGCAGGCGCACGCCCATGGTGCGGAGCCCACGCAGCGCCAGATAGCAATCGTCGGGCGCGGCGTGGAAGCCGAACGACTGGCAAGCGGTCTTCGCCGTCTCGAACATCTCGCGGGTGGCACAGGAGATGATGCCCATCA
>JAUXRT010000475.1 GCA_030681635.1 Reyranella sp. | reverse complement strand
ATGGAGCGTCACCAGCATGGCAGGCCCGACCGGCTCGAAGCCGAACTCCTCCTCGCGGCGCCACATCAGGCGGATGCACTTGCCGGGCAGGCGCATCGCCACCAGCGCCGCGGCGAGGGCGGCATCGTCGGCACCGTTGTGGCCGTAGCAGCCGGCGCCATGCAGATGCTGGGCGGTGATGGACTCGATCGGCAGGCCGAGCACCTCGGCCAGGTTCCGGCGCAGCGGATGCATGCCCTGGCCGTGCGAGTGCACCGTGAGATGGCCGCCTTGGAACTCGGCCAGTGCGCAGGATGGCGCCAGGGAGGCGTGCGCGATGTAGGGCCGCGAGAAAGTCGCCTGGACGAGATTCTTCGGCGGTGTTGCCGAGGGTGGTGCTCCGATGTGCCGGTCGTCGCTGGGCTGTCCCTCGAGCCACGCGGCTTCCTGCTGCTCGGGCACGAGCTGCCGCAGGTTGTCCCACTTGGCATGCAGCGGCGCCGCGGCCGCGGCGCGCTGCGCCACGCTCTCGACCGGGCTGACGAAGGCCACGAAGTTGACCTCGCGCACGATCTGCAGCTTGCCCTTGGCCGCGCGGCGGATGGCGGCCTCGTCGAGCGACGCCAGGGTGGCGCCGCGGTTGGGCTGGCGCAGCGTGCGCGCATGCAGGACGTCGCGCGGCAACACATCGTGCACGAAGGCGGCGCCGCTCATCTTGGCCGGCAGGTCGACGCGCGGCACGCTTTGGCCCACGACCTTGTAGGACGCGGCCTGCTTGGGCGGCACCGTGCCGGTGACGGCCTGCGTGAGATCGATCTCGGCGGCGACCGTCCAGTAATCCTGGCCCGTCGCCGCACCGTTCTGCAGGAACTTGCCCTCGACCACCGTGAGCTCGTCGCGGCTGCAGTTGAGTCGGAGCGCGGCGCGGTCGAGCGCCTTGGCGCGGACCTCGGCGCAGACCAGCCGCACCGAACCGCCCGACACGTCGACCGACAACGACGAGGTCGTATAGAGTTCATCCGGGCCGTGCGTGGTGTTGCCGGACAGCACCGCGATGCGACCCAGCGGCAGGTCGAGTTCCTCGGCCGCGATCTGGCCGATGGCGGTGACAATGCCCTGCCCCATCTCAACCTTGCCGGTGGCGATCCGCACCGTGCGGTCGGACTCGAATTTGATCCAGCGGTCGAGGCGCGGGTTCTCGACCAGACTTGCGGGCAGGACGGGCGCGGTCATGCCGTGCCTCCACTGCGCAGCGTCGCAGCAGCGCGCTCGACGGCGCGCAGGATGCGCTGGTGCGCGCCGCAGCGGCAGAGATGCCTGTCCAGCGCGGACACGATCTCGGCGCGGCTGGGATCGGGATTGCGGTCGAGCAGCGCCTTGGCGGACATGAGGATGCCGGAGAGGCAGTAGCCGCATTGGCCGGCCTGCTCGTCGAGGAACGCCTGCTGCAGCGGGTGCGGCCTGGCCTCCGTCCCGAGCCCCTCGATGGTGGTGACCTTGCGGCCGGCCACCGTGCCCAGCTCGCGGGTGCAGGCATAGGCCGGCTGGTCGTCGACCAGCACCATGCAACTGCCGCACTGCTCCAGACCGCAGCCGTAGCGCGTGCCCATCAGGCCGAGATGGTTGCGCAACACTTCCAGGAGCGACGTGCTCTCCGCGGCGCCGACCGACCGGGCCTCGCCATTGACCGTGAGGGTGATGTCCATGACCGCCTCCGCCGGCGATCAGATCACCCCCGGCACCGGCTCGGCAAGCGACCGGTTACGCCGTCTCTGCAGCCTTGGGTGCAAGGGCCGCCATCCGCGCCTTGGCGGCAGCGACCGCAGCTTCCGAGAACTGCTCCGGATATTTCAACACGAGACTCTCGCCCGTCATCTCCGCGAGGCCGTTGGCCATCAGCAGCTCATAGCCTTCGGTCGGCGTCTTGCTCGTCACCCAATCTTCCAGGCACTGGACCACGCCCTTGCTCTTGAGTTTCAGGCGCGTCCGGCTGGCACGGGTGGCGCGGCCGTTCTTCTGGCTGAGAAGGTACTCGTAGGCGGCCAGCGTCTCATAGAAATCACGATGCAGCGGCTCGGTCTGCTCCGCACCCTCGAGCGAGCACAGCTTCCGGAAAGCCTCACGCCAGATATCGTCACGCCCCAGCCGCTTGGCGTTGGTCATCAACGTCCGCAGGGCCGCCGGGTCCGTGTAGCCGGAAATCGGCTTGGCCATCGTCTGCTTCAGGACGGGCGGCGACTTGGCCACGATCGTCTGCTTCGCGTTGTTTTTTGCCACGATAACTCCTGCACATTGGTCCAGCACTGGGTGTGCAAGAGGAACGAGTATATCACATTGCCGGTTTCCCGCCTCGATTGCCCGCACAGCCATGGCCTCGTGCCTCAATCCGCACTTCACCGCCCGAAAGCAGCCTAAAGAAGGCATCCTGCGGCTTTTCCAGCGCAATCGCGGGGCCGGCGTCGAGGCCGAGGTTCAGACCTCTCAGGACGGCGCCGCTCACGCCATGGCCGACCGCGACGGTTCGCGTCCCCGAGGCCGCAATCTCGGCCAGCACGGAAGCGGACCTTTGCTGCAGGCTGAAGTATGTCTCACCCTCCGGCGTCGTGAATCCCGCAGGGTCAGCGCGCCATTGGGCGTGCGCATCGGGGCGAACGGTTTCGATCTCCTGCCAGGTCGAGCCTTCCCATCGACCGAACCCCACTTCGGCCAGTCGCGGATCGTCACGCCAGGCGGCAGGATCGAGGCCCAGTTCGCGGCCGACGATCAACGAGGTTTCCCGGGTCCGGCCCAGCGGACTGCGCAGGAAGACCGCGGGCCCATTGGCGCCGGCCAGTTCCGCTTTCAGCGCGCGGCCGATCCCGGCAGCCTGCGCACGGCCACGCTCGGTGAGCGGCGAATCCTGCATGCCCTGGAGGCGCCGCTCGAGATTCCAGGCGGTTTCGCCATGGCGCAGCAGATAGAGCGGCACGGTGAGCATCGATGTCATGCAGCCCTGCTCATCCAGTTCACCGAGACAGCAAAGCCCAGACGCTCGTAGAACCGCCGCGCGTGGCGATTGACGGCATGGACGCCCAGTTCGACATGAGTGGCGCCCTGCCCGCGCGCCCAGTCCATCGAGGCCGCCACCAGTCTTTCGCCGATCCGCCGGTTGCGGCACTCCGCCCGGACCACGAGATTGTCGATCACCACCACCTTGCGTGGCACGGCACCGGCGAAGGGCGCCGGCGACCGTGGCAGCAGCAGGCAGAGACCGATCACATCGGCCCCGTCTTCGGCCACCAGCACGGTCGAGTCGGGACCAGCCAACCATCGGCCGACCTGCTCCCAGCTCCGCGCCGGCCCGTCGAAGGGGCGGAAGAAATCCGGCCGCGCGCGGCGGTGGAATTCGTCCAGCTCCTCGAACAGGGCACAGAGTGCGGCGTAGTCGCCGAGCGTCGCGGGGCGCACCATGGTCCGTACGGGGGCAGACATCACGCTGCCAATACGAGCCGATCGTTGGCCGTCGCGAAGCCGAAGCTCTCGTAGAAGCGCCGGCCGTCGCGATTGACGTCGCCGACGATGGCCTCGACCTGAACGGCACGGCGCTGGCGCGACCATTCGACTGCGGCGGCCAGCAGGCGGCGACCGATGCGGCGGCCGCGCAGATCGGCGCGCACCACGAGGTTGTCGACCTCGACGACCTTGTGTGCGCCGGCGCCTTGCATCGGCACGAGGCGCGTGATCAGGACGGCGACGCCCAGGATTCCGAGCTCGCTCTGCGCTACCAGCAGGGTCGTGCCCGGGCTTTCCAGCCAGGTCAGCACCTGCTCGCGGGCGCCGGCTGGATTGTCCAGCAGGTCGCACAGTGCCGTACAGTCGCGTGGCCCCGCCAGCCGCACGCGAATAGACGGCGGCTGCAGGGGCAGTTCCTTCTCGTCCAGTTCTGCTTCGATGATCGACATGTCGTCCTCCGGTTGCGGTCCCGCCGCGGCCCGGAGGCCCATTCCAGAAACACAGAAGCCGCCGGGATGCGGCGGCTTCGTTGAGTCATGACCCTTCGCGCCGCCTATGTGAGGGGCGTAAAATACCAAGCGTTCTGGGACAGGGTCGTGCGCATGGGCAGATCATAAGCGCCAGAAGTTGGCGCTGTCAATCATGCTCATGCGGACCGCGGGCCTCTGGCCCGCATCATGATCATGAGCGGGCCAGAGGCCCGCGGTCCCAATGAGGATGAGCACCACTGGAGTGGCGCGCTCCCAGCAGAAAATTATTCCAATCGATCCCGCGCCTTCCGTGAGTCATCTCCCTGTCTCTGCGCTTCAGCGCCTTCACGGGCAGAGACAGCTTGTTGTTCTCTCTTCCAGCCATAAGGATCGGCGGGCTCGCCGCGGCGACCATCGCGACGACTGAAGCCGTTCTTCATCCAACGGAAGAGGGCCACGGCAAGTATTCCTCGGACTACGATGAGAAAAAGGTCGATCAGCCACACTGACGAGACCCTCTCCCGCCTACTCCGCCGCGACGGCCATCGCCTGCTTGAGGCCGGGCATGGTGAAGCCGAGCTTATCGAGCTTGTCGATCATGTCCTTGCCGGTCTTCTCGTCGGTCTCGACCAGCGGCGGACGGACCGGCGTCCACGGCGCGTCGCCGGCATAGTGGGCGATCACGTACTTCAGCGCCGGGATCATGACGTAGCCCTGCATGACGCCGCGGATCTCGTTGATCCAGGCCTGCAGCTTGTCGGCTTCCGGCGTGCCGTACTTCTTGAACGTCTCGGCGATCTTGCCCGGGTTGATGTTGGCCGTGGCGCTGATGCAGCCGACGCCGCCCGCCTTGATGTTCTCGAGCAACGGCTTCTCGTTGCCGGAGAAGACATCGAAGCCGTCCTTGGCAAAGGCGTCGATCATGCTCTTGGTGTGCGGCCAGTCATCCGACGAATCCTTCATGCCGGCGATCTGCTTCGGATAGGCCTTCATCAGGCGCTCGACCAGCTTGTGCGTGATCGGCACCGCCGACACCGGCGGGATGTGATAGAGATAAACGCGCAGGCGATCGTCGCCGGCGCGCTGCACCACCTCTGAGAAGAAACGGAACAGCCCCTCTTCCGGCACGCCCTTGTAGTAGAAGGGCGGCAGCATCAGCACGCCGCCGACGCCGAGCTTGGTGGCATGCGCGCTCACCTTCGCGGCTTCGGTGATCGAGGAGGCGCCGGTGC
>JAUXRT010000447.1 GCA_030681635.1 Reyranella sp. | reverse complement strand
CTCGACACCAATTTCAATTTCAAGACCGAGGGCTACATCAAGGTCGCGCGGACCTGCGAGCCCTACAATCTCTTCTGGCTGGAGATCGACTCCTACGACCCCGAGGGATTGCGGCTCATCCGCGACCGTGCGTCGATGCCGATCGCCTCCTGCGAATCGCTGTTCGGGCGCCGCCAGTTCCGGCCTTTCTTCGAGAATCGTTCCATCGATGTCTCGATCATCGACGTGCCGTGGAACGGGCTGATGGAATCGCTCAAGGTCGCCGCCATGGCGGAGGCTTATGAGATCAACTGCGCGCCGCACAATTTCTACGGCCACATGTCGACCCTGATGAGCGCTCACCTGTGTGCGGCCATGCCCAATTTCCGCATCATGGAAATCGATATCGACGACGTACCCTGGAAGGACGATCTGGTGACGCACCCGCCGGTGATCCAGAATGGCGAACTGATCGTGCCCACCCGGCCTGGCTGGGGCGCCGACATCAACGAAGAAGCAGTGCGAGCGCACCCACCCAAGAATCCCCATCCCTGAGAGGAAACGACATGGTCTATGAACTTCGCTGCTACACGCTGAAGCCCGGCAAGATGCCGGAATACCTGAAGGCTGCCGAGACGATCGGCCGGCCTGCCCGCGGCCAGAATTTCGGTGTGAACCATGGCTACTGGACAGCCGAGTTTGGTGCGCTGAACCAGATCTGGCATCTGTGGAAGTACGACAGCTACGAAGAGCGCACGCGTCTTCGCACCGAGCTGATGAAGCACAAGCCGTGGACCGAAGGCTATGTCCCGGTGATCCGCCCGCTGATCGAGCGCCAGGACCTGCGGCTCATGAATGCCGTGGTCGACATCAAGCCGTCGGACAACACCACCGGCAACATCTACGAGCTGCGCATCTATCGCTGCAACATGGGCGGCGCTGCCCAGTACGGCAAAGACTTCAAGGAAGTGCAGGCCGCGCGTGAGAAGTATTCGCCGATCTGGGGCGCCTGGACAGGCGAGTTCCCGCAGCCCAATGAGTGGATCCATCTCTGGCGCTACAAGAATCTGCAGGAGCGCTTCGAGGCGCGCGGTGCGGCGATGAAGGACCCGGCGTGGCAGGCCTATCTCGCCAAGGGGCCAGAGAAACTGCAGGCGATGCACTCGACCTTGCTGTTGCCGACGAACTACTCGCCGAACAAGTAGGTCTTGCGTACCGGGGGCGCGCCATAACATGGCGCGCCCTCAACTATTGTGAGGTTGTCATGGATGCGCACGACGATACCGAACTCTCGCTGATGAAGTTTGGGGTTGGCCAGTCGGTGCCGCGCTCGGAGGACCCGAAGCTGCTGCGCGGCGAGGGTCGCTACACCGACGACATCAATCTGCCGGGCCAGGCCTACGCCGTGATGGTGCGCAGCAGGATCGCGCACGGTTTGCTGAAGGGCATCGACGTGTCCGCCGCGAAAGCGATGCCGGGCGTGCTCGCCATCTATACCAACGCCGATCTCGAGGCGGCGGGCTTCGGGCCGATGAGATGCGGCCTCAACATTCCCGACCGCGACGGCAAGCCGATGAAGACGCCGCCCCGGCCGTCGCTGGCCAAAGGCCGCGTGCGCTTCGTGGGCGAGGCCGTGGCCTGCGTCGTGGCCGAAACGGCCGTGCAGGCCAAGGACGCCGCCGAAGCCGTCGAACTCGATATCGAGGAACTGCCCGCCGTCACCACGCCGGCTGACGCGCTGAAACCCGGCGCGCCACAGATCCACGAGGAAGCGCCGGGTAATCTGGTGCTCGACTTCCACTACGGTGATGCCGAAGCGGTGAAGAAAGCTTTCGCCGAGGCGGCGCACGTCACCAGGCTCGAAATCGCCTCCAACCGAATCGTGGTGAATGCCATGGAGCCGCGCTCCGCGGTCGGCTCCTACGATCCCGGGACCGAGCGCTGGACCTTGCACGTCGGGTGCCAGGGTGTGATGGGCCTGCGCGGCGGCCTCGCCAAGGACGTGCTCAACGTGCCGCCGAACAAGCTGCGCGTGCTGACCGGCAATGTCGGCGGCTCGTTCGGCATGAAGTCGCAGGTCTATCCCGAGTACGCCCCGCTGCTGCTGGGCGGCAAGCTGCTCGGTCGCCCAGTGAAGTGGACCGACGAGCGCTCCGAGAGTTTCCTGAGCGACCATGCCGGTCGCGATCACCAGCGCATCGCCGAACTGGCGCTCGACAAGGACGGCAGGTTCCTTGCCGTGCGCCTGAGCGGCACCGGCAACGCCGGCGCCTACATCTATCCGCCGATGCCGGCCACCACCAACGCCGTGAAGAACGTCATCGACGTCTACAAGACGCCGGCGATGGAGGTGAACTCCAAGGTCGTGTTCACCAACACCACGCCGGTCGCGGCCTATCGCGGCGCCGGGCGGCCCGAGGGTAATTATTATATGGAGCGCCTGATCGACACGGCGGCGCGCGAGATGGGGATCGACAGGGTCGAGCTCAGGCGGATGAATCACATCGCGCCCGGGCAGATGCCTTATAAGGCGCCGTCAGGCATGAACTACGATTCAGGCGAATTCACCTCGGTGCTCGACAAGGCGCTGAAGGCCGCGGACTGGTCGGGCTTCGAGGCGCGCAAGCAGGAGAGCGCGGCCCGCAACAAGTTGCGTGGCCGCGGCATCGGCTCCTATCTAGAAGTCACGGGGCCGCCGGCCAAGGAATACGGCGGCATCCGCTTCGAGGACGACGGCACGATCACCATGCTGAGCGGCACGCTCGACTATGGGCAGGGTCACGCCACGCCCTTCGCGCAGGTGCTGGGCAGCCAGCTCGGCATTCCGCTGGAGTGCTTCCGCCTGCTGCAGGGCGACAGCGACCAGCTCAAGGTGGGCGGCGGCACCGGCGGCTCGAAGTCGGCCCTGGTTGCCAGTCAGGCGTTCCTGGAGGCCGGCGACATACTGATCGCGCAGGGCAAGCAGATCGCGGCACACGTGCTCGAAGCCTCGGCCGTGGATATCGAATTCACGCAAGGCCGTTTCGTGATTGCCGGCACCGATCGCGGCGTCAGCATTCTGGAGCTCGCGGACAAGCTGCGCAGCGGCCTGAAACTGCCGGCCGACGTGCCGCAGTCTCTCGACGTCAGCCACATCTCGGACAATCCACCCTTCTCCTTCCCCAACGGCTGCCATGTCGCCGAAGTCGAGATCGACCGCGACACCGGCGTGATCGAGGTGGTGCGCTATTTCATGGTCAACGACTTCGGCACGGTCATCAACCCGATGCTGGTCGCGGGCCAGGCGCACGGCGGCGTCATCCAGGGCATCGGCCAAGCGCTGATGGAACGCACGGTCTACGACCAACAGGGCCAGCCCGTGACCGGTTCCTACATGGACTACGCCATGCCGCGTGCGTCGGACGCGCCCGATTTCTCGATCGAGAACCATTCCGTGCCGTGCAAGACCAACCGGCTGGGCGTCAAGGGCTGCGGCGAGGCCGGCTGCGCGGGCGCGCTGCCCTCGGTGATGAACGCCGTGGTCGATGCGCTTTCCGAATGGGGCGTCACCCACATCGACATGCCGGCGACGCCGGAGAAGGTGTGGCAGATCCTGAAGCAAGTGTAACTCTAAGATCGCAGAGCTGTGCGCCGCTGCTAGAGACGCTCAGTCTTCTTGTAAGTAACTTTCCAAATCAAAATCTGACCGAGCCAAGATCGTAGCAGCGCGTCTCTCGATCGGAACAGAGAGACATGCGTATAGCACGTCTACGTACAAGGCCTCGAGATAGGCCATCAGCTCGGAATGAATTGGAACAATTGCGCCATCATGCACGATCCGACCTCGAAGTCCGAATATGCGACCAATCTTGAAAGCGGATCTCACGCTCTGTTCGTCAATTCCGTAAGCGGTCGCTAGCAGAGCATCAATTGCTCGGATGTTTGTAATGTTCGGCATCGCCAGTGTTTCAATTGCGATCCAGAACTTGATGAATGCGTCAGTACCGCTATCGAATAGCGCTTGCTCATACCAACGTAGTGACAGTTCGACCAAGTTCCGTTGAGGGGAGCTCAAGGTTGCGAGAGATGCGAAGAGCTGTTGCGCCAGACGCCGCCTGGTGTCAGTCGCGTCTACTGGGGGGAATGCGAGAGGGTTTTCAATTGTTGGGCTAAAGCTGTGCGTTCGACCATCGCTGAGCTCAAGAACGTTATCGAAGACACGCAGAAAGACAATGTTGCGTCCAAATATTGCCGCGAGCATGCCGACTGTTGCGCTAATGCGGGCTTTGGTTCTGCCTTCGTCACCTTTGATCCCGTCTCGGTCGTGGGGCGCAAGAAGTATCAAATAGAAGCCAGCGGGAGGCTGGACTTGGCTGGCGCCGCTGACCTCAAACACCGGCGAATCGCCTTGCCAGTCGACTCGAAAATCTTTGACGGACCAATAGGGCACTGACCCGTGGATCAAGACGGCTTGAACATCACCCATGTCAAAGTGAGCGTAACCCTCGCTGAGGGCGGCTTGGACCCGAAAGGCTCGAAAGCCCGAAAGCCAAACACTGCTTAGGTTATGTTCTTTGAACCAACCGGCAGGGACAAAGTCCAACAGGTTCAGCTTCTGTCGTTCTGTCGGCATATGCGTGTGATCGCGGAAGCGGCAAATGCGATAGTGCGATCAAGCCCCGTGCTTGCCGAAAGGTCCATCATATTGGCTGTGTCCAAGTGAGCTAGCGCGGCAGGGACGACGGAACCTTGGCCTCGGCCTCGATGGTCTTCTTGACCGCCGGCCGCTGCATCATGCGGTCGTAATGGGCATGGATCGAGGGATGGTCCTCGGGCTTCAGCCCGAACCTCTCCCTGAAGCGCCAATAGAGGCGGAAGAGGTGGATGTCGGCGATCGAGTATTTGCCGCCGACGCAATATTCCTTGCCGCGGAGCTTCTGCTCGGCGATGCGCCAGACCTCCGCGACGCGCTCCGGCCCCTGCGGCACCGCCGTATGGACGGTCGAGGCGACGAACGACATCCACGCCACGGCTTCGGCCTCTCCGAGCGGACCGGCGGGCATCAGGCCCGCCTGCGGGAAGGCGCGTGCAAGATAAAAAAGCGTGCCCGCCACCTCGGTGAGGATCGTGTCGTCGACCACCAGGGTCGGCACCTTGCCGTTGGGATTGACCTTGAGGAAGTCGGGCGCGCGCGTGCCTTGCTGCAACGTCAACGGGCGCGCCTCGAAGCGCGCGCCCGTTTCGTGCAAGGCGATGTGCGTCGCCATCGAGCTCGATCCGGGCGAAAAATAGAAAGTGAGCATGCTTCTGTCCTGTTCCCTAGAAAGTCTTGCCGACACTGAGGATGACCCGGCCCTGGCAGTTGCCGGTATTGCCGCAGCCGGCGATGCTGATGTTGGTGTCGGTGTAGGCGGCTGTAAAGTCGACGCCGTACATGGAGGTGATCAGGCCGATCTGCCAGTACCAGTATTCGTTGCTCGGAATGCCGTAGTTGAGATAGCGATCGACCCACTGGTTGCCGAGTGTGCCATAGGCCTTGAAGGAGATGTTCTCGTTGACCCGCAGGAAAGGCAGCGGCGCGAACATCTGCACATGCTTGTTCCAGGCGGCGCCTGAGTTTCCGAAGGAATTGGGACTGTAGCGGACCTTGACGTTGAACTGCACGGCGTCGAAATCGTAGCCGACCTGCAGGCTGAAATCGCCGTAGTCGTAGTTGAGCGCCGGCGGGCTGCCCGGATAGGTATAGCGCACATAGCCGGCATCGATGTTCAGGCGCTTGTCGAACGCCTTCAGCTTCAGGCCGCCCAGCAGATCGACCTCGATGCCGGGGCCACTCGGAAAGAAGTTGATGTTGCTGCCCCAGGCCCACAGATAGGCCGAGATCGGCACCGCTTCGCTGAGGTCCCGTGTCGTGTAGCCGAAGCCGGGCTGCACCGCCGGCTCCAGCTCGGTCTGTGAGATGCCGGCAAAGGAATAGTCCGACACGATCGCGGCGGTCGCCGAAAAGGTGCCGCCGAATGGGCCGTCCCAGTGCTCCCTGGCGCGTGCCTTGGCTTCCGACGAGTCGGCCATGGCCGTGCCGCACGTCGCCCACACGGCCACACAGCCTGCAAGAAAGAAGACGGCTCTCGTCACCCAAGGACTTTCGCCGCCCGGAGCAGGTGGTGTCAAAGCGGGCCGGTGCTTTCACCTCCACATGGTCGGTCGATCACTCGCGACCTCTCAGCGATCGATCCAGACGTCTTCGAAGCGCCAACCGTTGTAGATGCTGTTGGTGTGGATCGTCACGCCTTTGACGTACGGCTGCCAGCAGCCGGCCGCCCTGCCGTTGTAGATGATCGGCCTGGCGATATCCTCCTGCAGCTTGGCGTCGATCTCCCACACCATCTGTTTACGCTTTTTCTGGTCGAGTTCGCGCGACTGCGCCTCGAACAGCTTGGTCATCTCGGGGTCGCAGTAGTTGTTGTAGTTGCGCAGGCTGCCGCAGGCGTAGCCCTCGAACAAAGTGACGTCGGGATCGTCGACCGCGCTGCCGCTGAGGTTGAGCGCGACGGCGTAGTCCTTCTTGAACACGCGATTGTAATAGATGGCGGTGTCGATGATCTCGAGCTCCGAGTCGATGTAGATGTGCCGCAGATGGTCGAGCAGGATCGTCGCCGGATCGCGGAACGTAGCGATGTTGCGCGTGCTGACCTTGAGCTTCATCCGCTTGTCGGGGCCGTAGCCGGCTTCCCTCATCAGCGCGCGTCCTTCCTCGCGGCTCTTTTCGACGTCGCCGTAGCCGATGATGGTCTTGAGTCTCTCCGGCGGCAGTCCCCACACGCCGTCCGGCGGGGCCAGCATGGCGCCGCCCATCGTGCTCTCGCCCTCGCTCAGGATGGTGATGAACTCCTTTCGATCGAGAGTGAGCGCCATGGCGCGCCGGATCTTCGGGTTGTCGAACGGCGGCAGGTCGCGGTTGACGATGAGGTTGGTGGCGACGCCGGTCGCCCGCATGGTGCATCGTGCCTCCGGAGCGTCCTTCTTCAGGTTCTTCAGGAGTGGCACCGTGACGTCTGTCGGGAAGGTCATGTCGAACTTGCCGGCGACGAACGACAGCATGCGGGTCGACCGGTCGGGGATGATGGTGAATTCGATGCCGTCGAGATAGGGCCGTCCCGGCTTCCAGTAGTCGGGATTCTTCGCCAGCTTGATGCTCTCCTTCATCTTGAATTCGACGAACTTGAAGGGGCCCGTGCCGATCGGCTGGCGGCGCATGTCTGCCACGGGGATATGGCAAGGATAGATCGGTGTGTAGCCCGACGAGAGCAAGGCCAGCAGCGAGGGCTGCGGTGCCTTGAGGTGGAAGGTGGCGTCGAATTCACCATCGGCCGTCACCTTCTCGACGTTGCTGTACCAGGCCCCGCGTGGGTTGCGCCTGAGCTTGTCGGTGCTGAGCAGCAGCTCGAACGTGCACTGCACGTCCTTGGCCGTGAATGGCTTGCCGTCGTGCCATTTCACACCCTGCCGGAGCTTGAAGGCGAGCTTGGTTCCGTCGCCGTTCCACGACCAGCTCGTGGCGAGGTCCGGCACGATCGATTCGAAGCTGTTTTTGCCGACGTTCTGATCGAACATCACGAGGTTGTTGAAGACGCTCATGAACGGCACTGCGGTGGAGACGGTCGCCTCTTCGTGGATCGAGGCGCTGGGCGGCGTGTCCATGTGCTGGATTTTTAGGATGCCGCCAGACTTTTGTGCCCAGGCAGCAGTGGTTACCGACAACGCCGTTACGCCAGCCAACGCGAAACACGCCAACGCAAGACAATGCATTCGGTTTTTCATGGTGTCCTCCCAGTGACGCTTGAGCGTGACGGGCGGCGCGCTGTCCGCTTTTGGCGCGGCTTGTGGCGTGCAGCCCACCCTTCGTGTTCGGTGGCGACGTCTCCTTTTCGCAAAAAGCCTCAAAGCCTAGCGCCGTTCCATCGGCGGGACCAGACAACTCGCGGCATCGTTGTCGGCGCGATTGCAGTGCAGCATGAGGCAGGGTAAGCACGCGGGCCGCACGACATTGTTGATCACGAGTAAGAGTTTCATGAAGCGCAAGACCAGCAAGGCATTCGTCTATCTCGGCTCCTCAGGCGTTCACGGCATCGGCTGCTTTGCCGATCAGGACATCAAGAAGGGAGAAATCGTTCGCATCTGGGATGGCGAGGACAGCCGCTGGGTTTCGACCCGGCAGGTCAACGCCTCGCCGCACGTCGCGCTCTACAAGAAGTTCGGGATCCGCAGCACCGGAGGATACTGGGTGCCGCTCGATTTCCTGCGCATCTCGACCGGCTGGTACATGAACCACGCCGCCGATCCCAACCTGGGTTCCGACGATGGCGACGTGACCTACCACGCCGTCCGCAACATTCCGGCCGGCGAGGAACTCACGATCGATTACCGTCGCATGGACGACAAGCACGACAACCTCCAGCGCGACGTTCAGGTCCCGCCGACAGCGTCCCGGCAAAAGCCGCGCGGCAAGGCGGTACGGAAGCGGCAAGCCGGCCGCTAACAAGCCAGGTTCTGCTATGCTGGGTTCGTGTCCCGGCTGGGAGGATTGTGGTGATGTCCAGAACGCTCTTCATCGATTCGACGCCGGATATCGATCGTGTCTGGCAGCAGGTCCATGGTCCCGGCGACATTGCCATTGCGGTCAACATGGGTCCCGTGGGTGAAGGCGACATCCCCGCGACGGTCGCGGGCTACGAAACGGTGATCAACGACGCCACGTATTTCAACGAGGCGACGCTGAAGCATTGCAGCGGACTGAGGCACATCGTCTTTCTGGGCACCGGGGCCGCGAGCTTCGTCGATCTCGCCGCCGCCCAGCGCCTCGGCATCAAGGTCTCGACCATCGGCGGCTATGGCGACACCACCGTCGCCGAGCATGCGATGGGGCTGGTCTTTGCCGCCGCACGCCAGATCGCCACCATGCACGGCATCGTCCGGTCGGGCGGCTGGCGGCCGATGCAGGGCATGGAACTCAAAGGCAAGACGTTGGGCGTCGTCGGCCTGGGCGGCATCGGTCGCGAGATGGCACGCATCGCCCAAGGGGTCGGCCTGAAAGTGATCGCTTTCAATCGCTCGACCGTTGCTGGCGCTGCCGTGCCGATGATGCCGATCGACGAGTTGCTGGCGCGCTCCGACATCGTGAGCCTGCATCTTGCCCTGAACGATGCCACGCGCGGGTTCCTCGACCGCGCCAGGCTGGAGAAAGCCAAGCCCGGTGTCATCGTCGTCAACACGGCGCGGGCCGGTGTCGTCGACGAGCCGGCATTGTTGGATCTCCTGCGCTCCGGCCATATCGGCCACTATGCGACGGATGTCTTCGCCAAGGAGCCGGTGCCAGCGGACGAGCCGCTCCTAAAGCTTGAGAATGTCACGCTCACGGCGCATGCCGGCTACAACACCCCGGAAGCGTCGATGACGATGTACCGCCGCGCCATCGATCTGGCGGCCGCCGGCCCGTGAGACTGCGCCAGGCTCCCTGGAGTCTTTCCGACTGAATCAGAATCGCTTTCCTCCCCAATTCATATGGGGAGGCGGCCCGTATCGGCGCTGTTTACAGCGCCGATGAGCGCGGCGGGGATCGGGTCGCAACCTGGAGCGCGGCCCTGCGTTGCCTCCCGCTGCCAATGCACAAGCGCCCGCGCCTGATCCCGGCTTCCAGGAGATTCCCATGAGTCGTTCAATCCTGCTCTGGCTGTTCGGCGTTCCCATTCCCATCATTATCCTGCTCGCCTTGTTCTGGCGTTGAGGCTGGCATCGTCATCAGAAAGCCATTTGTGACGCATCCTCCGTCGACGTTGAGTCGCCTAGAGCTTCAGGTCTTGCGCGGCCTGGTCGAGGGCCGGACGGTCAATGTGCCCTCGCCGCAACGGGTGCGCTTCGAGTTCCTCGGTTTGATCGAAGAGGGGCCGAAGGGTATCGCGCTGACCGAGCTGGGGCGTCGACGCGCGCGGATCGAGACCGATGCGGATTGTTCGGCGCCCGACGTCGCACCGCGCGCCTCGCCACTGGTCGATGCGCTCGGTCGGTCCAGGCGCCGGCGGCGATCGCCTTTCTGATCCTCTATTTCTCGCCCAGCCATGCCGGCCACAGGCCCCGGCTGGCTTTGCGCGCCTCGGCTTCGGCGCCGGCATAGCGCTGGCCGGCCCGTGGCTCCCACGGCAGCGCCTCTTCCAGATGGAAGCCGTAGGCGAGGCCGCTCGAGATCAGATAGCCGCCGAGGTCGATGGGTGCCGGCGAGGTTTCGACCGTGCATTGCGCCACGGCACGGCACTCGCGATCCCACCGCATCGTCCGGCACTTCACCTTGTGGCCGCCCTTGTCGAGCATGTCTTCAAGCGCCGCCCGAGCACGCATGCCGGCGACCGTCTCCTGACCGCTCTGCCGGTCGCGCAGTTCACCCGCCTGCACGCCCCATAACCGCAGTGGCGGCTTTAGTCCGGCGCCACCCAGGGTGACGCCGTCGATGGCATAGGCCTCGCCGCTCCAGTCCTTGGTTAGTGCGCCCATGCTAGCGGCGCAGTCGGGCGGCTTGTCGGCTGTCCTGTCTGGTTCCGGCGGGCGTCGCTGCTGGGCATCGGCGGCATCGGCCGCGATAGCCAACAGGCAGGCGAAGAGCAGGGCTTTCATTGCTTAGTCCGCCTGCGGTGGGGTGGTTGGCAGCATCCGGTCGATCGCGGTGTACCAGATAGCCTGGGCTGCCTCCATCGAAAGGCCGTAGTCGACGCGCAACTGGTTCCAGCTCTCGAAGCTGGTGAGCGCCCCCAGGGCAAACAGCATCTGCTTGCGTTC